>NZ_JAUBTF010000009.1:0-154357 GCF_036702355.1 Microcoleus sp. D3_18_C4 | reverse complement strand
AATTAATAATTAAATGGGGTCGCAAAATTAAAAATAAGGGTAATGCTTGTATCACAGTTTAAATGTGCAACAGCTTAGTAGTAATGTATCTCAGTTTAGTGCGAACTTTCCTTCTCAGAGTTTGATTTCGCCAGTTTTAGCTGGAATTTTAAAGCCAACTCAACAATCGGCTTTTGACTATGAGTTATCTATTGGTGTCGGTTACAACAAAGATTTTGGCTGCTACATCGATACTGACAATACTAAATTAAACGCTAACTTAAAGTTAGCACTTCCTGAGAAATTCAAAGCTCAAGCCAACCTCGCTTTTTTACAAGCTGAATTTACCAACGATCCTGAAAACCCAACTCAACTTGATGCCAACTTTGAAGTCAAGTTAAATGACTTAGACAACGTGGGCGGTACTGATGATGGCAATCGTTTAACTTTGTCTGAGTTAGACGGCAGTTATCAGTTAGAAGACTTATTTCAATCTAGCTTAACGAGTAATGCCAATCTCGGCTTGCACGGCAAAACTAGCATCAACGGCAATGCTGCTTTTCCATCTTTTGATTTTGATTTAGCAGTCAATTGGCCACTGATTAATTATAGGAACGGTCAATTAAATAATTCGCAGCCACCCTCAACTTCCCCCTCAACTACATCGAGTCTATCAAATTTCAATTCATCACTTTTATCCAGCACGAAATTTTCAGCGGTTTCAGGGTTAAATCAATCGCTAGGTTCCTCAAATTCAAGCACAGGCGCGAGTTCAAATTTATCTTCATTCTTGCCATCAAATAATCAGGGAAATATAGGTTCGCCAACCACCGACAATCCCTTTGGCGGATTGCCTAACCCGACAGTCGAATTTAACAACCTAAAACTCGACTTAGGAACCTTTATCACTAACTTGGCGAAACCAATACTCACCACTGTTTCTGATATTATCGACCCGTTTAGACCAGTTATCGATTTCCTAAATACAGACACTAAGTTACTGTCAGAACTTGGCGTTGCTGGCCCCTTCGATAACAATGGAGATGGCAAAGTTTCGATCTTGGAACTGGCAACTAAATTATCGACTGGTAATGTTGCTACTGACTTCTTAAATGCAGTTATCAAAATCGACGAGATATCGCAATTGGCAAATAGCCTGTCAAACTCTTCAAAAAATATTGCCATCGATTTAGGTTCCTACAGTTTAGGCAATATTAATGTTGCCAAGCCCAACTCTAGCCTCAAAAACAAAACACCGAGACTGACAAATTATGTTCCTAATATTTCTCAACAAATCAATTCTAAAACAGCGGGAAATAAAAAAGAATTTGTCAATCAATTCAAGAGGGTTCCCGGCATAGACTTACCAATTTTAACCAAGCCAGAAACAGCCATTCAACTTCTTTTAGGAAAACCAGATGTTGTCCTTTTTACCTACGATATGCCTCCCCTAGGGATAGACTTCAATTTTAGCAAAGAGTTTCCTATATTTGGGCCGATCTCAGGGTTAATCGAAGGGAATTTTAATGCGTCAGCACACCTCGCATTTGGCTACGATACTTACGGATTAAAAGAATGGAAAGACGATGAATTCGATACGTCATCAGCCTACAAAGTTTTAGATGGTTTTTACGTGAGCGATCGCGCAAATCCCGATGGTACTGGTGCGGATGTTGATGAACTTAAAATCAATGCTGGTATTAAAGCAGGTGTCGGAGTAAATGCAGTAGTTGCCAGCCTTTATGGAACGGCTGGAATACAAGGAAGCATAGGCATTGATTTAGTAGATATTGGAGAAAATAACGGCAAAAGCGACGGTAAAATCAGAGGATCCGAAATTGGCTCCCGCATTAGTAAACCCTGGGAACTTTTTGATATATCAGGTCAAGTTAATGCTTTTTTAGGGCTGGAGTTTAAAGCTATAGTCCCTTGGGAGTTTTGGGAAGGGAAACAAACAGTTTGGAAAAAAGATTTTGCCACATTTGAGTTGGCCAAATTTGGCACTGGAGAAAGTTCAAGGAAGAGCGGTAGCGGTGTTAACAGTTACCTAACTGGAGCAAAAGTCTTCTTTGATGGTAACTTCAACGGCATTCAAGATGAAAAAGAACCGTTCACTATTACTAACGTGGATGGCAGCTTTAATTTAGATGTCTCTCTCCCTAATTTCGACAAAAATAACAGCGGCGAACTCGATCCAGATGAAGGCAGACTTGTAGTTGCTGACGGTATTAATACCGCCACTTATTTGCCGCAGCAAACGCCACTAACAGCAACACCTGATGCTACTGTTGTGACGCCTTTAACTACTCTGATGCAGAAGATGGTTGCACAAGGTATCAATCCTAATGAAGCAGAGACTAAAGTTAAAGCAGCATTTGGAGTACCGTCAACAATTGATTTGACTGGCTACGATCCGCTACAGGCAATTACTCAAAACGATCCGAACGGTTTGGCGGTTTATGCAGCACACATTCAGGTACAAAACGCTGTTGTTCAGACGACAATTTTAATTAGCGGGATTTCGGCTAACTCTAAAACCGATATTGCCGATCGCATTATTTCCATCCTTGCCAATCAAATTCAATCCGGGGCTGTCGATTTAACCAATCCCGCACAATTACAAACCATCGTTCAGTCTGCTGCAACTCAACTGCAAGCACAAAAAGCGTCCGATATTGCGCCGGAAGTTGCTAAAATTATAGCGGAAGGGAATCAGCGGGTACGGGCGATCGCATCTAGCAACCTCCCATTCTCAGATGCAGCTACTAAAATAGCCCAAGTTCAACAGGTAGAACAAGGTGAAGTCGCTAAAGACTTGCAGCAAGTCGCAGCCGGAAATAAGACAATTCAGGAGGCGATCGCAGAAAATACAGGCACATCCTTAGACACACAAATTCAATCGGCAAGCGTCAATAACCCGACAATTCGCAAGAGTATAAACAGTGACTTCACTGCTGCTGAACCTTTCCCCGACAGCGGCATAGAATTAGTCAACAATTCTCCTAATCAAAAAATCGGTACTGATGGTGACGATACTCTAGGCGGCGACACCAGCGATGACGTTTTAAGTGGTAAAAAGGGAAATGATTTGATATTTGGTTTTAACGGCAATGACTGGATTAATGCCAATCAAGGCAATGACTTAATTAATGGCGGTTTTGACGACGATACCCTTTACGGCGGCAAGGGAATTGATACCATTACAGGTAGCGGTGGTGGCGATATTATCTTTGGCAACCGAGGTGACGATATGCTAGAGGGTAGCACTGGCAATGATACTTTGCGCGGAGGCAAGGGAAATGATACTATTATTGGCGGTGAAGGCGACGACTTCCTATTCGGTGAAGATGGAGATGACACTTTGATCGGAGGGAATGGGAGCGATCGCTTCTTGCTCTCTAGCAATTCGGGTATCGATATTATCTTGGATTTTGAAGACGGAAAAGATTTGCTTTCTCTAGGCAACAATCTTACTTTCTTGCAACTGTCACTTACTCAAGAAAACAGTACAACTTTCATCCGTTTGTCAGCAACCGGAGAAATTTTAGCCGCTCTGAATGGGGTGTCGTCCAGTCTAATTAATGCCACCGATTTTGGCTAAATTTAATAGCAAGTAGTCGCACATAACTACGGTTTATGTGCGACTCTCAGAGATGGGGGCTAATACTTTAGATACAGAAAGTAGATCTACTTACCAGCAATCGTTAAAAATTCCACTCAATCTCCGGGAAAAGGCTAGACTGGAGCGCAGACATATTCAGTAAAACTATATCTATGTTGCCACTGTGTTCACAAATAAAGATGGCTATAGTTATACTTACTGATTTGGGCAATTAAGTGGGATTCAATACCCGCTCAATGGCCGCTCAATACCCTCTTGCTGCTAAATGCAAAGCGGGTTATGGCGAGGGATTCTCGGAGGAATTATGATGAACCTAAATTTAGATACTATTTTCTCATCGCTGATGAACCCGGCCCTGAACGAGTTTCAGGTTTGGGCTTTGCAAAACCCGGAAGAAAGTCTCAGCAAAACGATGTTACCCCCGATCGCCCTGATTGAGGGTTTGATTGCCAACGAACCCACCTATTTGCAGATGAAACGGCTGGCTTTCGGAGCAAACTTTTGCTGCGCGGGGCAAGTCGTGATGGGAGAGTTTGACACCCTGGAAAAAGCACTCACATCGCCCCAGGCGCGCGGATGGCGGCTTGGTACTTCTGTACTCGATCCCGATCGCGCCCCCAACCAAGATGTCGGCGGTAGGAACCTTTTCCTGCTGTCTTTGTCCGATCGCGAGACTGATGGTAGCAGCAACCACGCAGCATTCCGAAGCTGTATGCAGAAATATCTCTTCAACAGTGCGACAACGGATCGCCAGGGAGACGAAATCGCCGGACGGTTGCTCGATCGGCTAGCCGCAGATTATGCCGAGATGTCGCACGGTGCGGGGGGAGCGTTTTTTACCGATGTCAAGCGTGGTTGGATGGGATTTTTAGTCCGATATCTGCACTACGTCATCTTTGGGATTAATCCAGATGATTTAGAGTCGATCGAACTTCTCACCGAATTGCATTACACCCGCCAAAGCCCGCTGCACTACTTCGCCGTCATCGGCAACCTGCTGCAAAGCCTGAACCTCTTTGGACACGGGGATTTGTCCACTCTAATCGAGCGTGCAGCGACTATCTATGAAAATTCCCCAGCCTTAGCCGACTTCGAGGAGATCTCGGAAAACAATGGCATGACTAAGCGGGAATTGGCAAAGCTGATGACATCGATTATGGGGATAGCGGGACTGCAAGGCCCCCTGCACCTAGGCTACACGGCAATGGGATACCGCCCTCTCCCCGCCTATAAAGGACAGCAGACGGCCGAAATTAACCCGACTGATTTTTGGGATCAGCTCGATTTGGACGATCGCCAGTCGATCGAGCTCTTCCTCCTGGAATGCGCCCGCCTCTGGGCCCCCGTCAGCGCCACGCACCGAGTGGCGACAGAGCCCTTCACCGCAACCGTAGCAGGCAAAGAGCGCACTTTCCCCGCCGGAACCAAGGTACTGATACCGCTCAGTCTGGGGCTGCTAGACGAGAGTTTCTGGGGCTCTACGGTATACGAATTCAACCCTAAGCGGGAGAATCTTTGCCCTTTTCATATGGGCTTTCATTCCGTGGGCGATCGGAGTGCGGGACGGATTTGCCCCGGTAAAGACATCGCACTCAAGATGCTGGTGGATGTCGTGAGTACGGTAGGCAAAGTGCGGCGAAGCTCTGAGCCCAACTTGCGGCGGTAATCAATCCAAAAGCTCGATCGGACAGCGGTTGAGACTGAGATATTGCACCATTCTCGCTTAACAGGCTTTTCGGCCCACCCGACAAGACATCAAGTTTATTGTGGGGTGTCCCGCCCGCCCTGGAATAACTTATTGGCAATGATGCAAGATGTGAGTTGAAACCGCACGCCACACAAACTCTTGAGCGATCGACTCAGAAATCAAGGGGGTATCTAATAGGAAACCAAAACACAACTATTTTGAGGATAAATAATATCATGTTAATCGAACAAAAGCAACTAAAAGACATCGCGAATTGGATGAAAGTAGAACATCCAGCGGAGTTACCCGAAGTCCTGCAAGGTATCTTTTTTATGGACGGGAATGTTTTACCAGACGATTGTCTGACGATGTACAGTTCAGACTGGAATGCTGAGGAACGGACGTTATTGCTGCGTGTTTTTGACCCTGTTATCTGGACATTTCATTCATCAATGGCGGGACGGATGTTAATTTATTTAGTCAAATTTTCTCGCTTCAGCTACTTGTTCCGATTCTCTGATGCAACTTTGCAGCACGGACACATCACGCCGATAGTGTTTGGATGGTCTGTGCCGCCGTGGCTGGTAGATTTTTTGATTGATCGAGATCCGAATACTCCGAATGGAGATATCTGGTATCGCACAAACTCGTTTTTCGGCAAACCTGCTGAGAGCGGATATATACTCCGCAGGGTTGTAGACAAAGATGGCAACTACACATCAGCCTTTCCAGATATGCTGTCTAAAGTTGAGAGTGATTGTTTAATCATTGCCAAAGAGTGAAAATATTTACAAAACCTACAAAACCCGCTTCGTTAGGCGGGTTTTGTTGATCGAAGCGGCGGGATTTGAACCGACGACCCCCACTAACACAGTTTTATTTGCTAGCCTATAAAGGCTATGCAGCAA
This sequence comes from Microcoleus sp. D3_18_C4, assembly GCF_036702355.1. Taxonomy (NCBI): domain Bacteria; kingdom Bacillati; phylum Cyanobacteriota; class Cyanophyceae; order Oscillatoriales; family Microcoleaceae; genus Microcoleus; species Microcoleus sp. D3_18_C4. The sequence goes on along the minus strand of NZ_JAUBTF010000009.1, from coordinate 148,161 downwards.
GCTCTAGCAGGCTGTTGTCAATTCTTCCTATCAATAATTCGGATAGTGTGTGATTGGCAACTGTAGAATAGGGGTTTCAGGGCGATTGCACAATCGATATCCCAACGGAAAATCAACGGTTTCAGACTAGGCTCTAAAAACAGTCCTGACTATCGATCGTTGACAGTGTAAAGCTTGAAACTAGAATGGGGAACACGAGTTCTCTGTAAAGTGCGAGCGCGATCTCCTCATGGGATATTGAGGGTAGGAAACCTCTCCGTCCAGACTCATCATTATAACAAAAAATCTGGCTTTCACAAGGATTTTATTCAGTTGACACAAGCTCGAAAGCTCGCATTTATCTAGGTCATTGTTGACAGGGTTGCAGTTTCTCTTTCCTGAATCTACTGTGCTCTCACTTGATTCAGGTAGATGAACACAAACATTCTCAAAATAGCTGGTTCTTTGGACTTAAAGTCCCTAGGTATTCACTTTGGAGGAATTTGTCATGACTAAACTTTCACAAATCGACTCTTATCAACTTGAGCAATTACTAAAACGCCTCGAACAAATTGAAGCTAAGGTCGGAATCAAAGTTGGCTCAGGTGGCGCAGAATCAGGTAAAGAAGCACAACATTTTTGTGCTTTGCCAAAGGTTCCTCCACGCACTTTCGATCCGAGCGTGTCGCCGGAGCGTGCTCGTCTAATACGGTTAATCGGGAAGAAGTGGGTTAACGGTACAAAATTACGTTATTACTTTTTTGAGAGTGGTCCCAATTCAGGCGGGAATGAACAGAAGGAGATTGTGCGGCAGGGGTTTGAGGTGTGGAAGAAGGTAGGGATTGGTATCAAGTTTGAGGAGGTTCGGAACATCAGCGAGGCAGAGATACGAATCGGCTTTGTGCAAGGAGATGGAGCCTGGTCATATCTTGGCCGCGATGCGATCGATATTCCTAAACAAGGCGAGCGAACCATGAACTTCGGCTGGGATCTTCGGGCTGATCCCCGTGGGGTAGATGTCCCTGTTCACGAGATAGGTCACGCCTTAGGTTTCCCTCACGAGCACCAAAACCCGTTTGCAGGTATCGTATGGGACGAAGAAGCCGTTTATAAATATTTCGGTGCCCCTCCTAACAATTGGGACCGAGATACAACTTTTTATAATGTGCTTGAAAAGCTTGCAGTAGGAGAAGTGGAGGGGTCAAAGTGGGACCCCAACTCAATCATGCATTACGCTTTTGCAGCGGGACTCATTGAGAAACCTGTGGAGTATCAGAACGGATTAAACCCTGCTGGCGGACTTTCCGAGCAGGATGTGTTGCAGGTACGATTATTCTATCCCCCGCTTGATGACTCGAGTTATACAGAACTTAAACCCTTCCATTCCGAGATTCTGTCCCTCGCGCCTGCTGAACAGAAAAACTTTGTGATCAAACCCTCTGCTACCCGAACCTATACAATTGGAACCTTCGGAAAACTAGATACAGTTATGGTTCTTTTCGAGGATCAGAGTGGTGATCTCAAATATGTTGCGGGTGACGACGACAGTGGCACAGACTTGAATGCACAAATCAATGTTCGGCTTTATCAAGGTCGGCGGTATGTGCTGAGAATCCGCTTATACTCTAACTTTTCTGGTGGTGAAGCCTCAGTGATGCTTTGGTAAGGGCTGCCGCAAAATTTTAGAGAGAAAAGCGATTTCTCAAAGTAGTGCATGGCCACCCGTAGGGTATATGGGGCAAGCTATTTTCTATTTGGTCTTTTTTCTCCCCATAGAAAGCAGGTAATTTGCTCATCAAGCAGCAGGTGATGCGCGAGGAAGGCGGGTTTGGGCTGATTGGGGTCTGAAACGAGGTAGAGCAGGTTGTGGTGACTTAGGGGGGCAGAGAGCCTCCCGTCTCCTGCCTCAACACTCCAATTTCTAGCTTGGTTGCAAAAGTGAGATGCTCCCCAGGTAGGACACGGCGCTGTGTAACCGAAAATGATATTACTTCTGGCTCATCAGAGTTTATTTGCCATGATTGTACAGCGTATTCTAGGCTCATAAAATAGTAGGGAAAAGGCAATGCCTTTTCCCTACGGGGATTCATGGATCAGGGGTGTACTTCACAAATAACGTGGAATCTGCTGTAAAATGTTTGGTTTCACCCTTTTTTGATTGGCCAACCGTCTATTAATCCATCGTCCCTACAATATTCTCACCTAATTAATTAGCTCGATCGCACTAAAGGAGTGCAAAATCTGTGGCAGTAATCACGCTTGCAGGCACATTGCTGAGAGTTGCCAAAAGTTGCCCGGAACCACTAACTCGGATGAGAGTCGAACTATTCTCCGCAACAATGCTCAGTTGGGAGAAATCCAGACCACCAATTAAGCCGATCGAATCGAGGCCGTATTGAAAGTCTAAAATAGTCTCGCTGCCGAGGTCAATACCCAAGATAAATCGATCGTTCCCGGTGCCTCCAATCAAAGTATCATTCCCTTGATCTCCAAACAAGAAATCGTCCCCAGCACTGCCGAGCAAACTATCCTCATCCTTACCGCCGTAAAGAGTATCGTTCCCAGTCTCCCCGTTAACGGTATCCTGACCTTCATTGCCAAACAGCAAATCGTTGCCCAAACCGCCGCATATTTGGTCTTGTCCGCCCGTAGAACCAATGGGGAGGGGGCTACCAATATCTCCGTACACTGTATCTTCCCCCTCGCCGCCACAGATAGTATCACTTCCTTCATCGCCAAATAGCAGGTTGCTGCCCAATTCGCCCAGAACAACGTCATCCCCCTTGCCGGCACGCACTGTATCATTACCATCACCACCTGCGATCGTATCTTGATTTTTCTCCCCGCTGAGGAAGTCATCGCCGGCCAAACCGAACACCAAATCGTTGCCAGTCAAATCCGGGTCGAAGGGGTTAATAGTTCCCCCGTAGATAGTATCGTTACCCTGGTCGCCAATTAAAGTATCGCTTTCTTGGTCGCCGAAAATAATGTCGTCATCTTTGCCGCCGTAAACAACATCCTCGTTCTTGCCCGCAAAGATTAAATCATCTCCAGCAACCCCATTGAGGTAATCATTACCCTCATTGCCAAACAGCAAGTCCCTGTCTATATCTGGGCCAACCGGGAAAGCACTGTTAAGTCCCCCGTAAACATTATTATTGCCCCGCAATCCTGCCAACAAATCATCGCCGTCAAAACCATTTATTTCGTCACCGTTATTCGTGCCGAAAATAGTGTCATTACCGTTAGTACCGTTGCGGCTATTAGTGACAGCATTTGGACCGCGAATACTGCTAAGGCGGGGTAAAAAAATTTGCGAACAAATGCAGTCAACATCTTGTCCTTCTTGCGGTGGTGGTGTTGGTGTTGGTGTTGGTTGGACTTGGACCAAGGAATTGCCAAAGTTAATATTGCTAACATTAGTGCCGCTGACAGCAATAATATCAGCAGGATTGGCAGTAGTTTGCGTCCAACCAGGTTGATTGACTTCCCGAACTCGATAAGTTACCGGGCCTAAATTGGCGAAACTGTAGCCGCCAAAACTATCAGTTGAAGTGTTAACTTCTCCAGCATCTAAAGAGTCATTGCTGTTAGCGTCAAGGAAGATTTGCCAGTTCGGCAATAGCGGTTCTTGAGCATCCAAAACCCCATTGTTATTGAGGTCATTAAACTTGCTGCCGGAGATACTAATATTTTGGAAATTGCCAAAATTAACGTTCGATTGACTTTCGCCACTACCCAGATTAACCGCCGCCGGATTAGCAGTAGTTTGCGTCCACCCAGTCTGCTGGACTTCCCGCACATTGTATGTGCCGGGATTGAGGTTGTTGAAGCTGTAATTACCAGAATTGTCAGTGGTAACAGTAGTTTCGCCATCATCTAAAGAGTTGTTCCCGTTAGCGTCCAGGAAAATTTGCCATCCCGAAAGACCAGTTTCCTCCGCATCCTGAGTACCGTTGCCATTGCCGTCGTTGAATTTAAGACCGCTGATGCTGCTTTGTGGGACGGGAGTCGGAGGCAGAGGCGGAGTCGGAGTCGGAGTTGGAGGCGGAGTCGGAGTTGGAGTTGGAGGGGGAGGAAACGTGGATCGATTGCCAAAATTAACTGTAGCAGGAGTAGTTTGACCTGCTGCCAGAGTCACCGAAACCGGGTTTGGAGTAGTTGGCGCAATGTCCGCCGGTACAAGTTCCTGGACGCTGTAAGTACCTGCAGGCAAGTTGGGGAAAGTGAAACTGCCCTCAGCCCCGGTGTTAACGGAAGTTTCATTTGTATCTAGATTGTTGTTGTTATTGGTGTCAAGGAAAATCCTAAATCCGGAAACACCAAGTTCTCCGGCTGTTTGAGTGCCGTTGCCATCAATGTCGTTAAATGTAATTCCGGTGATGCTGCCTAGTACAGTGGGTATTGTTTGGTTGCCGAAATTAACGGTAGCAGGAGTAGTTTGACCTGCTGTCAAAATCACTGGGGGCGGGTTTTGAGTAGTTTGCCGACTGCCAACTGGCACAACTTCCCGAACGTTGTAAGTGCCCGCAGGCAAGTTGCCGAAAGTGAAACTGCCGTCAGCGGCGGTAGTTGCGGAAGTTTCGCCGGCACTGAGAATGCCGTCACCGTTTGTGTCGAGGAAAACTGTAACTCCGGGAACGCCAATTTCTCCGGCTGCTTGAGTGCCGTTGCCGTCAATGTCGTTGAATTTTATACCAGTAATGCTGCCCAGTACGGTGGGTATTGTTTGGTTGCCGAAATTAACGGTAGCAGGAGTAGTTTGACCTGCTGTCAGAATCACTGGCGGGTTTTGAGTAGTTTGCCGACTGCCAACTGGCACAACTTCCCGAACGTTGTAAGTGCCCGCAGGCAAGTTGCCGAAAGTGAAGCCGCCGTTAGCATCGGTAGTTGCGGAAGTTTCGCCGGCATCGAGGATGCCGTCACCGTTTGTGTCTAGGAAAACTGTAACTCCGGGAACACCAAGTTCTCCGGCAGCTTGAGTGCCGTTGCCGTCAATGTCGTTAAATTTGAGGCCCGTGATGGTACTCAGTGGTACTGGTATTGCTTGGTTGCCAAAATTAACGGTAGCAGGAGTAGTTTGACCGGCTGTCAAAATCACTGCAACCGGGTTAGCCGTAGTTGTTTGGCTTCCAGGCGGTACAACTTCCCGGACATTGTAAGTGCCTGCGGGCAAGTTGGGGAAAGTAAAGCTGCCATTGGCCCCAGTCGTTGCGGAAGTTTCTCCGGCACCGAGGATGCCGTCACCGTTTGTGTCGAGGAACACTGTAACTCCGGCGACGCCAAGTTCTCCGGCTGCTTGCGTACCATTGCCGTCAATGTCGTTAAATTTGATGCCGGTGATGGTACTCAGCGGTACGACAACGGGAACAGGCTGTGCGGAAAATTCCGAGGTGTTGCCGGCGGCGTCGGTTGCTGTCGCGGTGATTAATTGGCCTGCGGTGACTGCTGCTGGGAAAGTTTGATTAAAAGCAGCGTTGCCCGTGGCGTCAGTAGTTACCGGGATAGAAGCGATGAAGGTTTGGCCTTGGGTGCTGGGGGGAGTGTTGGCGAAAATTTGGAGGGTGAAGTTGGTATTGGGGGTGCTGTTGTAAGTTCCCGCAACGGTGACGCTGCCAGCGCTGGCGGTAGCAGTGGTGAGTACGGGGGTGTTTTGGAGGTTGTTTGCACCGATGTCGGCGTCACCAGCATCGTTGGCGGTGATGCCGTTGTTGCCGAGGTCGATACCTAAGCCAAGGTTGGCGAAGATTGAGTTGTTTTGGATGCTATTTCCGGTACCAGAATTAACTGTGACCCCAGCTATAGCGTTATTGGCTATAGTATTCCCCACGCCCGGTGCTGTGCCGCCGATCGCATTATTGGAAGAGTCAACCAATACCCCAGGAGCGCTATTCGCCACTGCGGTAGTGCCGTCGGTTCCGACGCCGATGAAGTTTCCCCGCACAAAGTTACCTGTAGCTCCGGCATTAATGATGACACCGCTACTGCTATTGCCAGAAATGACGTTGCGCTCGCCTGCCGTCGAGTCCCCGCCAATTGTATTGTTGGTGGCATTGGCAGTGATGGCAACGCCAAAACCGGCGTTGGCGATGGCTGCCGTACCTGCGGTATTGGTGCCGATGAAATTGCCCCGCACACTGTTCCCTGTGGCACCGACACCCGAGATGCTGATGCCACTGCCAACATTGCCAGAAATAATGTTCCGAACCGCTGCTGTATTGCCACCGATCGTATTGTTGATCCCATTGTCTATGACGACACCTGCACCGTTGCTCAAGGCTGTTCCAGCGGCATTGAGGCCGATGAAATTGGCTTGGACAGCGTTGCTGCTGCTATTGTCAACAATGCTGATTCCGCTGTTAGCATTACCGGAAATGACGTTGCCAGCACCCGTTACACTACCGCCAATCCTATTACTGTTTGCGCTTCCCTGGAGAGCTACGCCCACACTATTTGCAACTGCATTGTTACCGCTGACATCTGTACCTATATAGTTGCCTAGGAGTTGGTTGTTGATGGCTGCCGTGCCAGAAATAACTGTCCCAGTACCGTTACCGGAAATAATATTGCGGGCCGCTGCCGTGCTGCCCCCAACTATATTGTTAGCTGCCTCTTGGATAACTACTCCGGCACCGATGTTGGCTACTGCAGCCGTGCCCGCTGCATTAGTGCCGATGAAGTTGCCCAGTACAGAGTTGCTTCCGCCAGCAATGATGACACCGAAAGTAGTATTGCCGGAAATGACATTGCGATCGCCCGGGTTAAGCCCGCCAATTATGTTACCGGTCGCACCGGACTGAATGACGAGGCCAAATACGCCGTTGGGCCTGGCCAGAGTGCCCGTGGCATCCAGACCGATGTAATTGCCAGATACAGTGTTCCCATTACTTTCAACGGAGATGCCTGCGGTGGTGAAGCCATTGATTATTAATCCCCGCACCGTGCTGCCACCGCTACCAGCAGCAAGGATCAGACCGTTTCCAACGGTATTGTTGCCAGATAGCTGGATAAGTGGGATGCCTGCAAATCCAGTCTGCGAGGTACCGTTGATGATTACGGGAGCGGTAATAGGTGGCAAGATCGAGAGGGGCGCGATCGTCTGCAAGCCTGTACCAATGGCAAAGTTAATATTGTGCGGCGGTGCGGCCGCTGCATTCGCATCCGTAATCGCTTGTCGCAGCGAACCCGGCCCAGCATCGTTGGTATTAGTAACAGTGAATATCGCCAAGGTATGCCCGTAATTTGCCATTACCTCCGGCTCGATCGCCAATGCTGTTTTAATCGCTCCAGTAGCATATTCAAGTACCCAGTTTCCGCCTTTTTGGGCGCTGCCCGTAATATCTGAAGAAGCAGCAATATTAGCTTTTGTTAACTTGCTCAGCTTTTGTACAAAAGCCTCTCCTTTTTCACCTGCTGCTACGTTACATCCGTATAGCAGAATTTCCAACCGATTTTTAATTGAGTTGACAGATGACGAAAACCACTGTTTCAAACTGTCGCGATATGTTTATAAATTGTCGGAATTTAGGCTAGTTTGCCCTAGCTGCAAACTAGCCTAAATTCCCCGTGAGAAATAATGTGAACGCTTTCTATACCTTTGCGGCTCTGCAATGCTTCGGCAATTTGTTCGATGCCGTCCCGCGTGCGATCTACTAAAATTACCTCCATCCCCGCTTTAACACCGACCGCCAGACTCTGCCAATCTTCAACTGCTGAATCTACGAATACTATTTGTTGGTTTTTCATAATTACTGTTCCCCCATGCACCTAGTTAGGTTTTCAAAATGTTGTTTCCGTGCGATGACAGTCGCTACTTCAATTCACTACAAATACGGCTACCACAAAACCTGCCTTTAACTCAGTACAAGTTGTACAGACAAAGCTTTACGATTATCTATTTTTGTGATTTTTGTAAATCTGTTGGAGCTGGAAAGTTGCTCGATCGCACTTTTTCATTCTCCACTTAAAAAAACCAGACAGCAGGTACAGCTAGCTTGTTCCCGATTACGGAAATTTTTCAAAAAACGTAAGTATAATTTACCCAACTAAATGTTCGGTTTTTTACTAAGTACAGTTTTGTGAAAAAGAATCCAACTCTACGCCAATTCCAAACCCAGAGAGTGGTAGGTCTCCAGCCATTCTTCAATCTCAAATGTCCAGTCTCGAATCTCAAACCGCAGGGCTGGGATTTTGGCAAATTCAGCGTGTCCCTCATAAAATAGAGGAATAGTCGCCTTCATGGCATCATAGAAACTTGTCCCTCACATAGTTGAAATAGATGACCCCTCAAAACTCCCCTGTTTCGCCCGTCACCTGGATGGAAGACCGAGTTCTGCTAATTGACCAAAATCGGCTACCGAAAGAATACGGTGTAGTGGAAATTAGCCGCTGCGAAGATATGGCTGAGGCGATTAAAACTATGATAGTCCGAGGTGCTCCGGCGATCGGGGTTGCAGCAGCCTACGGGATGTATTTGGGGGCGCGAGAAATCGAAACGGGCGATCGTAGCGAATTTCTCGCTAAATTAGAACAAGTTGGCGAGTTATTGCGATCCACTCGTCCCACTGCGGTTAATTTGTTTTGGGCAATATCGCGAATGCTCAAAACTGCCGAGAGAACTAGCGGTTCTGTGGAACAAGTGCAAAAAACTTTGTTAGAAATGGCTAAAACCATTCAAGCAGAAGACTTGCAAACTTGTAAAGATATCGGCGACAAAGGTTTAGAAGTTCTGCCCGCTACACCCGAAAAATTGAACTTACTAACTCACTGCAATGCCGGTGCATTAGCAACTGCCGGCTACGGTACTGCTTTAGGTGTATTTCGTTCTGCTTGGCGAGAAGGAAGACTCGGAAGAGTTTTTGCTGATGAAACTCGGCCCCGTCTCCAAGGTGCAAAACTCACCACTTGGGAATGCGTGCAAGAAGGAATTCCTGTCACATTGATAGCAGACAATATGGCCGCTCACTGCATGAAACTCGGCATGATTCACGCAGTAGTTGTCGGTGCAGACAGAATCGCTGCTAACGGCGACGCCGCCAATAAAATTGGCACTTACAGTTTAGCAATTGTTGCCAAAGCTCACAACGTTCCCTTCTTTGTCGCCGCGCCTCTGTCAACAATTGATTTTGAACTTTCCGACGGTAGCAAAATCCCCATTGAAGAACGCGATCCAGTTGAAATGTATCAAGTTGGAACTACGCGAATTTGTCCTGTGGGAGTCGAATTTTACAATCCCGCTTTTGACGTAACTCCGGCGGAATTAATCTCAGGAATTATTACTGAACACGGCACGGTTGCTCCTGGGGCGTTGAAACAGTTTCAGGCAAAACAATTAGTTTAATTGTATGTTGCTCAACCGCTCATTCCACCTGTTATCTGTGAAATTAAGCAGGATTTATAGCAGCCGCAACTGGCAGCTCAAAGTTGCGCTCGCAGCTCTAACTCTGCCAGTTGTTTTCACTCCGGTCTCGGAAGCTCAAGTTTCACAAACGCTTACAGCGAAGGAATCACAAGCGAAAAACTTTGTGGGTTCGATGAATAAAGCCCAGCAAGTTTACTATGCTGAAAAAGCAGGCTTTACAAGTTCTGTTTCCAATCTATTGGTTTATCTCGGTCTCCAAGTTAAACCTGACTCAGCAAACTACAGCTACTCGATCGGCATGGTGAAAAAAGGTGCTGTATTTAACTACGGAGTATCGAAGCAAGCTAATCTCAAAAGTTTTGTGGGGGGAGTGTTTTTGGTGGCAAACAAGACGCAAACAATTTTGTGTATAAATGCTGCTCCTGGCAAGACTAAACCCGCTAATCCAACTAATACCAAAGGGGTTTTAGCCTGCGGTGCTAATACAGCCAAAATAACTCAATAAATTATGTCTAATTTACTGGGTAATTTAGCAAATAACTGGATAGTAAATGCAGATTTAGCTAAGGAATTGCTGGAACAAGAAGCTACTTTACTAGATGCTCGCGCACCCATTTTAAAGTGGTTTTGCCGTCTCCCACCAGCTATTCCCGTAACTTGGCAGGAATTTTCGCGTTCCGACTTTCCCCACAGGGGAAAAATTATCGAAAATAACACAGTTTTAACTCAAAAACTGCAAGCAATTGGTATTTGTCAAGACCAACCTGTCATAGTCGTTGCCGATTCCGTGAAAGGGTGGGGCGAAGACGGGCGAATTGTTTGGATGTTGCGGACTTTGGGACAGGAAAAAGCTGTTTTTGTCGATGGAGGATATCGAGCTTTAATCAAAGCTGGAATTAATCGAGTGAAATATGCAAACAATCCACCGCAAACAGGAGATTTTGTAATATCTCGCCGCTCGAATTGGGAAATTCAGCGGGATGAATTGAAAGCTATTTTAGGAGATGAGAATTTAGTCATTATTGACGCCAGAGAGCCGCGAGAATATGCAGGTAAAACGCCTTACGGAGAAAAGCGGGGCGGCCACATTCCCGGTGCGGTTCACCTCTATTACAAACAGTTAATGGACAAACAGGGAAAACTGCTGAGTCGTAGGGAAATTGTTGCTATTTTGCAGCAAAAAGGAGTTTGGCAGTCAACTCAAATTGTGAGTTATTGTAGTGGGGGAATTCGCTCTGCATGGTTGACTTGTGTCTTGACAAATGTGGGATTTAATGCTAAGAATTATGCAGGTTCAATGTGGGAATGGTCGGCTTCGCCGGCAGATAGCTATCCCCTTTCAATAAGCCTTTCAGGGGCGGGCTAGAAGCCCAACCCCTACTCCCCACAAGAAAATTAACTCTTTGTGGAACAGGGCGGAAAGCCTGTTCTTCTTCAAGAATTCGGGAATCTAAAACAAGAGCGTTTCAGGTTGAGAATCTCAACCTACTTGTTCGATATACTGAGCGAGATCGTCGCGCAGGCGGCTGAGTTCGGCTTCGGTGGTGACGCGCACGCGATCGTCCCGAACCGTAATCAGCACTTTCGCAGCAAAAGGAGTGGGCCAGATATTCGGGTTGCAGAAAACTTCCAAAAATACATCTCCTGCATACCGATATTCCATCGGTTTTTGGGGAGAAGCTTTAGCGCCAGCGGTTTTGGCTGCTACAGCTTTCAAGCTTTCCATCAAAGCTGCAATTTCGCTTTGCAAATCCCGCGCGGCTTGCGGGGAAAAGCTAAAGGAGACAGAACCTTCGACTAAATTCAGTGTCAGCGGAGAAAGAGACATGGGCAATGAAATTTAACATACTATTGTTAATGATAAAAAATATAGTAACCCAAAAGAAGTACATTCCAGCTCAATTGGACTGCGAAACTGGTATTAATTAAAATTTGTCTCAAGAAGCTAGGCTAAATTAATGAATATAAATCTAGTCGCAAGCTAGATTCAGCAATAGTTTTAACCTTTTATGACTTGATAAGCTTTAAACTAGGAACCAGAAAACTTGACGGCCGATCGAGGAGATTTTATGGTTGCCGATAACCGTTCCGAAGTCCGCAAGGTTTTAATAATTACCTTATTGCTAAATTTGCTGGTGATGGCAATAAAAGCAGCCGTGGGATGGCTGACTGGTTCCCTGAGTTTGCTAGCAGATGCTTTGCACAGCGTCACGGACAGCGCTAATAATATTTTAGGATTGGTAACTAATCATTATGCCAATCCGCAGCCCGATCGCGATCATCCCTACGGACACCAAAAATTTGATGCTCTCGGAGCTCTGGGAATTGCTGTTTTTCTGGGAATTGCCTGTTTTGAAATTCTCAGCGGTGCTGTCGAAAGGCTGATTAAGGGGGGTAAAGTTGTCAAAATATCCCCAAATGAACTGTGGATTTTGTTGCTCGTACTGGGGATTAATATTTTTGTCACTTTTTACGAGCGCAGGGTTGGGAAACGCCTCGGTAGCGCGATTTTAGTGGCTGACGCCCAGCACACGATGAGCGATGTTTGGGTGACAATTATGGTCATCGGCGGGTTGATTGGAGTTTGGCAAGGGGAGGTTTGGAATATACCTCAATTACAATCCCTGGATGTGTTTTTGTCTTTTCCTGTGGCTGTTTTGGTATTTAGCAGCGGTTGGAAGGTTTTAAGGGAAAATCTGCCTTGGTTGGTGGATGAAATGGCGATCGCACCGGAAGTTATTCACGCGATCGCAATGGATGTACCGGGGGTTGTTAACTGTCACTCGATCGCCTCCCGTGGCGTTGTAGGGCGTCAAGTATTTATTGATATGCACATGATTGTGGATGCTGTCGATGTAGAAACAGCTCACCGGATTACAGAAGAAGTAGAAGCCCGTTTGGAAGAACGTTTCAGCCCTGTACGCATCTTAATTCACGTTGAGCCACCTGCTTACAAGTCTGACCAAATTAGCTACGATTCTGAAAAATGAAGGCACAACCAGTGATTTTGACACGGATACACGGATTAATTGAAGAATCGGGAAAGTATTTTTACTTACTGCAATTGCTTCAATTTTTTAAATCCTATCAATCGGGTTAGAGCGATCGCACTTAATTTAGTAGCAGTTTTCCACAGGAAAAGGGGGGTTTTCCCCAGAAATCGGCAAGTTTTCCACAATAGATCGATCGGCTGTCGTCGATTTCTGTCTTTCTATTTGTATAAATTCCAAGTATTTTGAATTTCTGTAGCCATTTCCCCCCGCAAATGCCAAGGTAGCAAAATCTCCACTTTTGAACCGAGAGCTCGCAGCCATCTCAACGGGTAGTGCGGATGGAATTTTTACTTTATTTTATCTGGTGCTAGCCTATCTACTCTCGATCGTAGCGGAAATTCTCCTACTCTGTTTTAGCGGACGATTCTCTTAATTCAGAGAAAGATGAAGAAATGTTTCGATCGAGTTGGATTTGGGGGAGTGAGTGCGATCGCGCCTGAGTTGGTGAAAAAGCGATCGCCTTCTCCTTAAATCAAAATTCAAGCCTCCAAAATCGATCGCTGCAGCCATTTCAAAACTGCATCGATGAGATTCGGATGGTTAGGAGAAATGCGTTTTACATTGTCGCATGGTCGATCGGTGATGATTGCGATCGTGCCTCCAAAAGCACTCAGTGCAGTTAGAAAAGGTTCGCTGAATTCGCGATCGATTTTAGAGTTGTAGAACACCAAAGCAATTCGTTTTCCTAGGTTTCTCAAATTCAGTCGCCAATAGGCTTTGAGCAGTGGCATAGTTGTGGGTGTTCCTTCTTGTCGTTCTGGACAACCTTGCTCTACCATTTGGATGTAGATATCAGTGGCAGGATTATCTGGAGGGTTAAATTCGCTACCATCAATACAAATCAGTTGTACTGCTCGATCGAGTTCTTCATTATGGGAAACCGCAGACTGAAGAACTGACAATTGCTCAACAATGTTGAGGTATTGAGCAGTAGAAGAGTTAGCAACAGAGATGTTTTCAAGTGCCTCTAAGTCAGTACAGGATGGTTGAACACAACAAGCGTCATAAAATTCCGTATAACTCAAGTGATTAGCACAATGCCAAAGCAGTGAATAAACAATTATATATAAATCATTGTCTAACTTAGCAACTGCATCTTCTACATAATCCTTTAAACCAAAAACTAGCCTTTGCAGTTGTGGTTTGTGAGTAATTTGTTGTAATTCGTCGGCAATAAACCATTGAATTTGACTGTCTTTTAAATTAAGGATTAAATTTACTAATTCCTCAATAATCGATTGTTTTGAGAATGTCTCCATTAGCAAAACTTTAATACAAATATGGCGTAACATATAATCTTTATTTGTTTGGATTATTTCAATTATTTTATCGGTGACTTCAAAATTAGTTTGTTTGATTTTGGCGAGCGCAATTTCTTCGGAATTAAATAATTTAAATGATATTAACTTACCAATAACCCCTTTATCCAAAATCTTAGAATCCATTAAAACATTAATGATCGAAATATTTTGTAATTCGTATTGCTCATCTTCGTTTAATAAAGCATTAACTAAAAAATCAACGGCAATTTGCTTGAAATTATCATGTTTTAAAGCTATTTTTGCCACTTCTATGGCACGTCCCTCACGATCGTCTTTTAATAATTTAGGGATTGATACTTTTAAGCATTGATGCTCCGGGTTGATTTTAAATAAAACTTCCAAAAGCCTAGATTGTTCGTATAGTTCTAAATCAGTATTATTATTGATGACTTGACTTATAATATCACAGGCTTCTTTGGGAGCGTAATATTTTAACGATTCTATGATGAATTCCTCATAACCAGGAAGCATTAACTTGTATACTTTTGTTTGTATATTATCATCCGAGCAAACGAAATATACCCGTCCAATAATAAATTCTATGTCGCCAGATTGACACGAGTAAACTATATTTAATGGTAGAAGCTTAAGCCGATACATATTTTTCCATTTATCTTTCTTAAGATTGGTTATTGTGTCGATCAATTCTTTCTTTAGGACTGTTGAGATTTGGGAGTTTTCTAACCATAATATAGCTACTTCTAACCATTGATTTTCAAAAATTCTATAACGATCCATGAAAAATTGACAATTATCAATTACTAAAGATGCAAAATATTCCTGGAATGTAGGATGAAAGAATGCGTAAACAGGTTCATCTGTTGCAGATTCTCGATCTACTAAGTTCAGCCAACCGAGATCCCAGGCTAATTTAAAAAGCCTATCGCCCATTTCTTTTTCAATTAAACTCAGCGACAAGCGAAATCGAGTATCGCTATCCAATCCTGCTAGAGACAAACGACCGAGGGCTTGATGTAATTCTTCTCGCAAACCTAGTTGAGTCGCCCAATCAATAACCAGTTGGGATGGTTTCCACTCATAGAAATAGCAGACAAAGTGTTGATATAGTTCGGCTTTTGTTTCTGGTAATTCGACTTTCTTATTTTTGCTGAATAATTGACACAGTAGAGATAAGCGAAGCGGATTTTTTACGAGTTGGCGGATGCGTTCTTTTTGCGGTTGTTGCAGCTTTTTCTGTAACTCCTGTCCCCGTTGAATATTTTTTGCTTCAGCAAACCACTGCTGAATAAAATTATCTACTTGCGGTGGTTTAAATTCTTGAGTTTTGTAAGTATCAAAACCTGTAAGAGGATTGTTGAGACGGGCATCCCAAACATTGGTTCTACAGGTCAAAACTACTCGCACATTACCCAACCAATCAGTAAGCTGGTTTCTGATTTCCTCCAGGGACAAACAACTATTCGCCCCTACAGCCATTTCATCAACACCATCAAGTAACAGCCACACCCCACCGTGACGTAACCGTTTCTGTAGAGATGTTTTGTGAGACTTCTCTATATCAATATCAGGATAAACCAGAGCCATAGCTTCCGGTAACCATTCCTGAAGGATATAGTCTTTCAGTGTCTTTCCTTGCAAACTTGCCAGCGCAATGCAAATCGGCCAATCTTGATTATTTTCATGAATGTGAGTGGCGATTTTATCTAACAGCGTTGTCTTTCCTGCTCCTGGTTCGCCGACAATAGCAATATGTTTATTTTTTCCAGTAGGGTTTTGTCCAATAACGTGAGTCATGAATTCATCATGCTCGTAAATTCGGGTAACAACTTCCGGTTCTAATTGATGTAACAGTTCCATAGGCACATTGCCACTACGACGCTGCTGCTGTTTCCGTTCCATTAAACCTAGCGGTACAAAAACATTAACTTCAAATCCCATTTCTGTCGCTCTTCGTCTAAAGCGTTGCTCCTCTTGCTGCTCGTGTAACATTTCTTGGCAAACTCGCTGCCAATCAATGGCAATATTTGGCTGTGGATCTCGCTTGGAATTCTGCAATTTGGAGTCATGTTGGGCAATAAAGTTTATGGGCTCAAATCCTAATGCTTTAAGAATGGAGGTAGTAGAGTCCCTACCCACTCCAATTCCTTTGAGAAAGCGTTTTACTGTGCTAAGACTCACAAAGGTTTGATCCTTAAGATATTCCTCAGTCCAGCACTTTTTGCCTCTTTTATCGAAAGTGTCAGGCTTCTCCAATTCAGCCATCCGTAGACGAACTTTATCCAAACCTGCGTCATCAATCCGAATCTTTCCAGATGCCATAGCTTGACTCATTCCTAACAATCAGAGTGGATGAAATTGAGAATTTTGCATCAGTTGCATAGCCCGCCAGGGGTTTAAACCCCTGGCTCATAGCGAAAGTCCTCTAAAAGAGGACTAAATTCTGACCCAAAAAAGCGCTCTTCAGTCCACTTGAGTGGACTTTCGCTATGAGCCGTGGACTTGATTCCACGGCGGGACAACAGCACAGGCGCAAAATCTCAATCAAAACTATCCCTAGCATAGTCAGCATCAAGTTTCTTGACCAGTTCAGATCAGTTCACTTTTTTCTGAACCGTTTTGCTCTGGAGAAATCCAGTTGACTCCAATAGGCTTGAATCATTAACACTCAAAGGTTCAGCTTATGACAGCCTTCCAACTCAGCCTTTTCCCAGACGAGCCACCTACTCCCATCGACTCCCTTAACAAAAAGAGAAGGGTAAAACTCCCATCCCAACCAACTGTAATTGAGCAATCCTGCACAACCCATAGAGCCGCACAACTGTTGGAGGTATCCACCACAACTCTCTACCGCGCTCGGAAAGAAGGCAAACCTTACCAGAAGGGCGCTTGGACTGCCACCGCTCTTGGTGCAAACGCTTGGACAGTCGTCTACAACCCCTTTAATTCCCACTAACCCTAATCGGAAATAAAACTAATGCTCTACGCCTTTGACTATGACAATTCTTTGTCTTCATTTCCCCAATTCCAAAGCGGAGAAATCATCAACGAGTTAGAAACGATCGCTATCGATATTCTAGAGATGATTTTAGGCGATCGCTTCCGTTACTGTCCCCAAGTTCCCCTAGAAATCATCTGTTCTCGTCCAGAAACTTTCACCCGTCTTCCCATTGAACTTTGGAAATTTTGGGTGAGTTCCAGAGTCGATATCGCCTTGATGGAACGCGGTTATTGTGCTAGTCGCAAAGCCCAACTGGTGATAGAATGTCAATCTCATTGGCACGATCGCCCAGAGGTGCAGGAGCGCGATCGCAAAAAAGCCCGACTCCTTGCATCTGTTGACGTTCCCTTAGTATACCTGCGACAAATCGATCGAGATCGACGCTTCTATCGTTTCTACACTCCCAATGGACAAAAAGAAGTCTTCTACAACTCAATTACCCAACAAGGACGGACAGAACTGGAAGCATTTTTGCAACACTATTCAACACAGTTGACTGTTGACAGTTGACTCTTAGACTATAAATTTTCTGTGTAAGTCCTGTAATTAACACAGGACTTACAGACGGCATCTATCCAAATCGAAAATCAATAATCGACAATGGTATTACTCCCACTCGATCGTTCCCGGTGGCTTAGAAGTAATATCGCATTTTTTGCTTTGATATACTGAATACCTTGTACCACATATAGATGGAATATGCTGGATGATTATAAATACCGATCGCAACTAGGACAAGGATACAACATGGGTGGGAATTTAGCAAATAATCTTTCCTTTCTAAATTGTTAAGAAAGGTGCCTTGCGGACATTTTTTAAATATAAGTTAGTGACCCAATTATCTATCTTTAGCCCTGGACGCCTTAATACCTTTATAATCGGTTTTTTACTCTTATTAAATGCTAATTATGCAGTTTGTTTGTCCATCAAACCCGGTTTCTGGAAACCCGTGCGTCCAGGAGTATATCTTGCTTTACAAAGGTGACTTGATTCCGATGTGTGGTATATTTTCTGGGCGAGGGGATTTTTTAGGACAATGTTCGATATGAAACGTTTAAAATTAAAATCAATGCTGGTGGCGGCGATCGCGATCGCCTTTTGTTTAATTGCGATCGCCAGCTACGCCCAAACCAACAAGACTTTAACACTCGCGACTTCCCCAGACTACCCGCCCTATGAATTTAAAGATACGGCTGTTAGCGGCAACGAAATCATCGGTTTTGACATCGATATTGCCAAATATATTACTAAAAAATTAGGCTACGAACTGAAAGTAGTTGGCATGGATTTTAACGGCTTAATTCCCGCTTTGCAGGCTGGCAGAGCCGATTTTGTGATGGCTGGAATGACTCCCACCGCAGAAAGGAAAAAAAATGTTGATTTTTCTAACCTTTACTACGAAGCTCAAAATACAATTGTCGCCAATAAAGGCAGCAACTTGACCAAAGCTGAAGATTTAGCCGGGAAAAAAGTAGGTGTTCAACTCGGAAGCATTCAGCAGGAAGCTGTTAAAAAAATGGCCGGGGTGCAACTGGCTCCTCTGAATAGGATTCCTGACATCATTCAAGAAATTAAATCGAACCGCCTCGCGGCGGGAGTGATCGAGGATACTGTTGCTACGGGTTATGCAGCAGCGAACCCGGACTTGGAATTTAACACAATCTCAAATACTGAAGAAAGCGGTTCGGCGATCGCCTTTCCGAAAGGTTCGAGATTAGTTCCAGAATTCAACCGAGTCCTCCAGCAAATGAAAGCCAGCGGTCAAATTAAGGAACTAGCTACTAAGTGGTTTTCTCGACCAATTCCGCAAGAACCTGCTCAAGCAAATCAGCCTGCGGTAGCGTCCAAGTTCGGGTTAGATTTTGGCAAAATCTTGCCGAGTTTGCCTTATATTTTATCCGGGATTGGAGTAACGCTAACTTTTACCTTGCTGTCGGCATTTCTCGGATTTATCTGGGGAATCGTCCTGTCTCTGTTTAAGATTTCTAGCATTAAACCGCTGTTCTGGTTTGGCACTGCTTACACCTCAATTTTTCGAGGAACGCCGCTAATTTTGCAGTTGACTTTAGTTTATTTTGCAACGCCACAGCTTACGGGCTATAATATATCGGCGCTGCAAGCTGGCGTCATTACTTTTTTCCTGAATTCTGGGGCTTATATTTCCGAAACAATCCGCGCCGGGATTCAAGCCGTAGATAAAGGTCAAAAAGAAGCCGCAGAATCCCTTGGCGTTCCCTACAAACTGATGATGGGCGATATTATCTTGCCGCAAGCGTTGAAAAATATTTTGCCTGCATTGGTGAATGAAAGTATTGCTTTGCTGAAGGATTCAGCTTTAGTTTCAGTAATTGGCGTAGAAGACTTGCTGCGCCGCGCTACAATTGTGGGAGCAGAAAAGTATATTTACTTTGAACCTTTGATATTTGTCGGCGCAATTTATTATTTGATGGTGCTTAGTTTAACTTGGGGGGCAAATGTACTCGAACGTAGACTCCAAAGTAGCAGTTAAGGTCGATCGCCTGTATAAATCTTTTGGGAATCTGAAGGTTTTGCGCGAGATAACTACTGAGATTCACAAAGGAGAAGTGATTGCCATTATCGGCCCTTCGGGGTGCGGCAAATCTACTTTTTTGCGGTGTTTGAATTTACTGGAAATTCCGACTTCGGGACATATATACATTGACGGGGTGGATATTACTTTGCCGAAGGCAGATATTATGAAAATCCGCCAGAAAGTAGGGATGGTTTTTCAGCATTTCCACTTGTTCCCGCACATGACTGTGCTGCAAAATGTGATCTATGCGCCTGTAAAGGTGAAGCAAATTGCTAAGGAGGAGGCGCGTCTGAAGGGGTTAGAATTGCTGGAAAAAGTCGGTTTGTCAGATAAGGCAGAGGTTTATCCTTCTAAGCTTTCGGGGGGGCAAAAACAGCGGGTGGCGATCGCCCGCTGTTTGGCTATGGAACCGGAAATTTTGTTGATGGACGAACCGACTTCTGCACTCGATCCAGAAATGGTTAAAGAAGTGTTAGATGTGATGAAAGCTTTGACGAAAACGGGAATTACAATGGCAATTGTAACTCACGAAATGGGTTTTGCGCGGGAAGTCGCCCACCGGATATTGTTTCTCGATGGGGGAAAGGTGGCGGAAGATGTGCCGCCGCAGGAGTTTTTTAGCAACCCGAAGTGCGATCGCGCCAAGCAATTTCTAGAAAAAATGCTTTAATTCATATAAGGATGAGAGTTTTTAACCGCAGAGGACACAGAGAGAGTTACAGGAGAAAGAGAAAGTTGCGGTAGGGTGCGTCAGTTTGAGAGGCTCGATCGCCACGGAAAGTATAATAATATTTGTCCGATGATTAACTTGGTAATTCTGTTAGAAAAAAGAGAGAATTCTTTGAATCACCTGGGTATTAAAATCTTTCGGAAAGCGGTGTCTTTCCTGAGCGTGATCGAGAAAGAAAGTCTTGGGATAATAAGCAAGACTGGCTTCGATCTCGCTAATCTTTTCTAATAAGGGTTCGATCCGATCAATTTTTTCGGGATGGCGATGTTGGATGAGAGTCGCAGCATTCCTAAAATGCCGCCCCTCATCCTGCGTCACCAAATGTCCTACGCGAGCAAAGCCGTTCCCATAGTGTTGGTAGAATTCTTTAATATCCCGGTGATAAGACCACACGGAACCCATTTCGTCAAACATTAAACCAACTAGAATGGTGAATTCGTTCTCAATCAGAAACGAGATCGGTTCGAGTTCATGCACCCGACTCTGGTTTTTTTGGTCGATCGCCTCTAGGGACAGACCTGATACCATGTGATAGACCTTACGTAGAGCAACGTAGTGCCGTAATTCGTCTTGCAGCCAAAGTTCGATCGCACTCATGAATTCTAACGAGAACTCCGAACTGCGAGATAGCAGATGCTCGTAGAGTGGCTGACTGTCCCCCTCAGAGAACACATCTCGGCTGAGGAGATCCATAAATCCAGCCTGAATTGTAGGCGCGACTTCGGGAATTTTTAACTCATCGGCAATAAATTCATCTACACTCCACTCACTGCTAAGAATCGGAATTCCCCGGACATCATGAGTTTGTAATTTCATAGTTTTTCTGATTAGAAGTTAAGTATTCACCAGACGATCGCTCACAATATGCGGAACGATTAAGCAATGTCGTCCGGTGATCGGATTGGTATCTCCGCGCAATACGATACCCGATGGAGTATCGCCGACAATCCAGGAACCTACGACGAAGTGGTAGCCAAAATATTCGGGCAAGGGTTGATAGGACTGAATAATGAATCCTTCGCGATCGTAGCCCATCGCCTCGCGGGCGTGAACGGCTCCGGCAATAAAATCGCCTGTTTCAATAGAAACCCCAACACCTTCTAGACCGACGAGGGGCTTTTTGACGTGCATTTGGGTTAGTAATGCTGTGGATTCGATCGAGATAGTATCTGTGAAGAAAGTGGGTAGCAAGAATTGAGCGTACACTGGGTGGTTGCCAAATAATTCCCACATCCACACCATCGATCCTTTATTGCTTAAAATCTGTTTCCACAGCGGTTCAATGATTTTCACGTCCCCTGCTATCAGGCGCGATGCTAGGGCTTCATCTGCGTTAAAGGATTGGCTGGCGAGTTGCAAATCCAGCCAATCGATGATTTTCCACAGTCGCAATATCCGATTATTGAATTGATCGACAAAAAATCCTTCTTCATCGACGCCCAGATGGTTACGCAATCCTACAAGTTGGGTGAAAAAGCGATCGTTTCCCAATTCTTGATTAATAATTTCGACCAGTTGTCCTGCCATCTCGGTATCTTCTGACAGATGCTCGTCAATTAACAAGCTCAGACCGAATTGCTTTAAATCATAATGACGACTTAGAGTGCGGAAGCGGCCTGCAACTTCGTCCCAAAAGTTGTTGAACTGATCGGCATCGTTGGGAAGCGATCGCAAATCTCGGCTTGATTTTTTCATGTCATCTAACCACAGCCATTGATAGACTGTTTCTGCACCCAAGAGAGGAGTTTCGCCGTTGATTTCTAGAAGGCTAATTTTTCCATCTTCAGTGACGGCAAGATCGAAACGGGTATAAAGAGACATATCTTCTGCTTCGTCAACCCGATCCCACGAAACCTGAATTGCTTCCCAGAAAGCAGGGGGAATAGCGAGTTTTTTCATCCGATTTTCTAGGCCATCAGCGGTGAAAAACCAGTCCAAAAACTCCCGACACATATCCCAAAGAGCCTCAGTAGCATCCCAGATCCTCGCCTCTTCCTGGCGCGAAAACATCACCCCAAAGGGACGGTTTAAAGCTTCTGCCCAGTAGCGTTGGTTGATGTCTGCAAGAGGCTGACATTGGTAGGCGTTCTCTAATACGTGCTGCTGCCAGTTGCGCCGTCGTTGAAACAAAAAGGGATACATGGATGAAGCACCTTGCTAGTGACACTGGAGAATATGAAAAAATAGAGAAAAATCGGTCTTGGTTACTTTCCTCCGCTTCCCAAAGGAGCCGTGGAACGGACTGTGCTACCAAACCTCCCTCGTCCTTTGATGGTTCCCTGAGCTGCGTGGCCTGGGGGGCGATTTGGGGTGTCGCCACTGGAGGAAAAGTAGGGAGAATCTAGCGGTACGCCCTGTAGGGGACGAGTAATCTGGGTTCTATCAGGAGTTACAATTCCGATGTTGGAGCGGTAAACCGGTTGCACTGGATAAACCGTGTAGGAGCCGTTGACGCCGTTGACCACTGTTGGAGGCGCATCATCATCGACATCATCGGTGAAATAGAAGCCGCCGAACTCTGGTCGCCATCCGGGGGTAGCAACGCTGGAATTCGATACCTGCGAGCAAATGCTTGCTGTGTCTTCTTGGCATTCTGGCTGCGTGCGATACACGGGCGTAATGCGTTCGTATTCCTGCATTGCGTACTGGAACTGGGCCTGACACTGCTCTTTGGTGAACCCGTTGCTTTGGTTCATCGCATCTACAATACATTGCTGTTCGGATTCGTAGTAGCGTACTTCGTTGCGTTCGTGCAACATGGTATAAGCAAGATAGCCTAATCCACCGATCGCCAGTACACCTGATGTAATTAGAAGGTAACGAATTGTTGTCGTTCGATTGTTGTTATGAGTCATGGCTAACCAGAGGTTAGAGTCATTATTTCAAAGAACCTGTAATGTGATGAATTTGCTGCCACTGAGATGATTGGATTTACGCGGTCAGCCACAGTTCAAGTAATTTACCTCAGTCTGTGAGTTGGAACTCAGGACTTTGATTATAGCTTTTACTACATGGCCCGATTCAGGGTTTCCTCGATCGCCGCAAATCATCTTCCTCAAATATTTGATTTTAAATTCGCCTTTTTGGACTGCGCTGATTTCGCTGCCGATCGAGTTTAGCTAAAAATGCACCCGAAACATCCGCCAGAATGCTAATTATCCGATACAAAGCCACCGCACCCAGAATTATACCCGTAGAAAAGCGATCGGACAACAGGGCGATCGCCGTTGCTTCAAATACTCCCATTCCCCCCGGTGCACCCGGTACAACTAAACCGACAACAAACGCAAAACAAAAAGCACCTAACAAGTTGGGAATATTGCTAAAGTTCACCGGAGTTAAAACCATTACAGTTAGCAAAAAACCGCAGCCCCGCAATCCGATAAAACACATTTGTCCGATTAACGGCACTAAAGGATAGCGTTTAATTGGCAAATTATTTTTGTGGCGCGACTTGACATTCGATCTTTTTTTAGCTATATTGGAGCTAGACTCTACACGAAAATTCAGTCCCTCGCCTGCCACCTCCCCAGTATTTGAATTTTCCCCATTATTCTTGGATAACTTCAACCGCTCTACAAAGACAACGATCGGATTTAAAATGCGGGGATGAATCGCCGTTAAAATAGCAGCACAACCAACAATCCGCAACCACCAATTGAATTTGTCAAAACAAATCAACCCAATCAAAACGCCTGCAGAAGCCATCAGCAGCGGTTCCAGCAACACGCTGAGAGTAGCAGCTTTCGGGAAAATGCCGGCATTTTTGGCGTCCAATATTCGACCCCAAAAATGCCAAATATTCCCGGGTAAATACTTGGCAATATTAGTTTTGAGAAAGACTTGAATCGCCCAGGCGGCAGTTACAGGTTGCCGGAATTCCCGCAAAATCAACATCCACACCCAGCCGACAAAAATTAGAGAAAATAAAGTGACGCCAAGGGCGATCGCCAGCAACGGAAAACTTTCGGCTCGAATTTGGATATTCGCGACTTCTCGCCAGTGAGTTAAAAAAGCTTTGGCAATAAATAAAAACGTCCCGCCCAAAATCAAATAGCGCAAATAAGGTTTTAAATGCGATTTCGCGAGATTGAAAAAATTCTGAATTCGATGCAAGTGTTGTTTTCCCATTTTCTGATCCCGATTTTGAATTTGGGATTAAGTTATACTGTTTTAGATTTTATATTTGAGATGGGCTAAGGCGGAATTATGGTTAATTTACAAGGCATGAGATGACGGAATAAATCTGTTTAACCTGAGATGTTGCACCATTGTCAAGAACGGGCAAGATGCCCGTTCCACAATAACTCAACATTTTTGTGGAACAGGCATCTTGCCTGTTCCTAAACAAGTAATTGAGAATGGTGGAACATCTCAGTTTAACCTAACCTATGCAGACCTCTACAGACTGTGCGTAATGCCCGCATTACAGACAATTTAGGGCGTTTTTAACCACAAACTTAAATTTAAAATCTAAAATTTAGATCGATATACCTCGCTAGGAGTACATTTCTATGCCCGGCCCGAGCCCTGACGGTCTTTCCTATCTTTTAGATGATAGCCCCAATAGTTTCGCCTTGACTCCGGGCTTTTTGACTCCTTATCCTAACGGATTTTTTGCCCTTGGCGGCAACGATTTTATTGTCGGTTCGTCGGATGCCGAAATAATTAGCGGTGATAATGGTAACGATCGCATTCTCGGCGGTGGTAATTCCGATACGCTGTTAGGGGGTGCGGACAACGATTTGCTTAACGGTGGTGCCGGCGCAGACTTCCTGTTTGGCGATGCCGGCAGCGATACCTTGCAAGGAGGCAAGGGAGGAGACGCCCTCAACGGTGGCGACGGCAGCGACGTTTTAGTGGGCGATGGGGGCAAAGATACGCTGACAGGGGGTTTGGGCCCAGATACCTTTGTCCTCCGCAGCGACTCCGCAGTCTCCGATCCGGCTGCTGCTGACGTTATTACTGACTTTAACAGTTTTGTGGATGCGATCGGCCTGACTGACAATCTTACCGAAGCTGACTTGATTCTCGAAGAAATATCGATCGCCCCCGGTATTTCCAATACATTAATTAAAATTCGTCAATCCAATGCTATTTTAGGCTTGGTAGCCAACGCATCTCCACAAGACCTCGCCGATACATTCATCTCTGCAACTACCGTATTGGGCAACCAACTTGATCAAGCTCGCGATTTAGGCGTTTTGGGCGGCACTCAAACCATCGCAGACTCGCTTAGCAACGCCCGGCCAGACGGCCTTTACCGCTTTATTTTGCCTGCAACTAGCGACTTTAAATTAACTGTCAGCGGTTTGACGGCGGATGTTGACGTGGCTTTAATTAAAGATCTTAACGGCGACAATTCTATTGACTTCACCGATATTATTGCTTCTTCTCAACAACCGAATTTATCGCCGGAGTCGATCGACATCAACGGTTTAGCCGCAGGAACTTACTTTGTCCGAGTTTATCAATACCAAGGCAGTACAAATTTTTCCCTAAATCTGTCTGCAACTCCTGCAACTGTTTCTCCTAACAATCCGAGCAACTTGCAGGGTTTTGACTCTCGTTTTGGGTTCGGTTTGGTGAATGCAGCGGCGGCAGTTGCTAAAGCTCAAGGTACTGCAACTTTTCCTGATGTTCCCGACTTGGGTGGCGAGGATTGGGGCAGAGATTTAATTAAAGCTCCAGAGGTTTGGGCCCAGGGCTTGACTGGAGACGGAATTGTGGTGGCAGTTATCGACAGCGGAGTTGACTACAATCACCCGGATTTGATCGGGAATATTTGGAGCAATGTGGGGGAAACTGGTGTTGATGCGATCGGTCGCAATAAAGCTAGCAACGGGGTTGATGATGACAACAATGGCTTTGTTGACGATTTCCGAGGATGGGATTTTGTCAATAACGATAATGACCCGATGGATGATAACAATCACGGCACTCATATCTCCGGTTTAGTTGCTGCGAAAAAAGATGGGGTTGGGATTACTGGAACTGCTCCAACTGCGAAGATTATGCCTTTGAAAATACTGGATAGGGCCGGGGTGGGGAAAATTCGGGATGAAATTAATGCGATTAATTATGCGGTGGCAAATGGAGCAAAGATCATTAATGTGAGTTTGGGTGGCCTACAGTTGAATATTCAAGAATTGGATGCGATTCGAGCGGCTGAAGCTCAAGGCGTGATCGTGATTTCGGCGGCGGGAAATGATGCTCGCCCACAAGCAGATTATCCGGCTCGGTTTGCCAATGAGGTAGGAATTGCTGTCGGTGGTGTTACCCGAAATGGCTTGTTTGCGAATTATTCTAACCGGGCGGGTGCGGAGACAATTAATTACTTTGTTGCTGCAGGCGGCGACGCTGGCACGGCGGATTCTGGTGACATTTATTCAACTGTGCCACTTTCTCAACCGGGGATTCCTTATCGATATTTTGCGGGTACTTCAATGGCAGTGCCACAAGTATCCGGCGTGATAGCTTTAATGTTACAAGCTAATCCGAGTCTGACTCCTGCTGATATTAAGAGGATTCTTGCGGAAACTGCGAATCGAGCGGTTTGAATTGGATTTGGTGCGATCGCGATCTACAATCCTCAATCTTCTACCAATTATTAAAAGCAAACCGTGGGGACAGGGCAATGCCGTGTCCTAGTCCCCGCGCCGGACATGACATTACCCTGTCCTTACAGACGCTTCCGTACAATCAATCTGTATCACTACTTTTCAGAATGGGTATTAAAAATTGGCGGCGTAAGTTAAGTCAAATTGGCGGAACAGAGTAATGCAGCAGTAGCTTGGTCGATCGAATACTAACTCGTAATTCATGTGGCCGTCTATTTTGGTGATCGGCTGCTTTAAAGGGATGCCCTGAATGTCGTATTGCCGGCGTTCTAAGGCACTCCAGTCGATAATTTTGAAGTCGATTTGGTTCTGCAACTCAGTTGCGATCAGATATAGGTGCATCTTGTCTTGAACTTTCCCAGTCAGAGGAACTTTTATTAACACTGACTGGGTGACAAGGGGTTTTTGGTCGTTGGGATGCTTCTGGGTGTGGCAGCTTTTGAGTTCTATATCGTAAGGTTCTACCTTGAATTTCTCTCCACTGGCGATCGCCGATGAGTGCAAATCTTGCAGGCACTTTTCTAGGTGAGGAATCAGCCCTAAGTCTGGATCACACAGCAGTTTACGAATGTTGGAGGTTTCAGTGACTGTCATTAGAGATTTTTGATGTTATTTTTTGATTCTTTACTTATAGCTTACCACGAAAAGCAAACCTATCGAACTCTACTTTCGAAATACTTCCACAAATGCCGTTTATTGCCAGTATGTCGCATTGAATAATACATTTATTTTTTGGCAGCAAACCCGTGTTTTTGGCCTTAATGTTTTAGATTATTTTTTGGTAAGTTTCCACAGATTAAGCTCAACATTAGTGTCAGCCGGATCTATTTGATAGTTTTGTTGCTGAATTGCCGATCGCAAAGTAGAGGACGGTCTGTATAAAAACAGCTCACTGAAACCGCCGGGAATTTGCGGGGGTTGGGGTTTTTTCTTTGCCAATTCTCGATTTTTGTAGCAAGAAGTGTAACAGCGGGGTTCTATTAGCAGTTTGACTTTTGGTTCTAGGTAATAACTTAAAGGCATGATATATGCGATATTGGCATCGCTGATAAATAGGGGATTGCTGGCTTGATTGACCGTCCCAGCTACTTCCAAGGCACGCAACCAACCGCTGCCTTTATTCCACCAAATATCTGCTTGAGAACTAACTCCACCGGATATAATACCTGCGGAAAAAACTGCCACTATAACTATTTTCCACAGTTTTTGCTGTTTGAACTTCTCCAAATTGTTACTAATTTTCGCAGACAGCAGGTAAGCCACTGCTAGCTGAATTCCCACATAACAAGGAACTAAATATCGCGGATTTCCCGATCGCCTTCCACCCTTGATTATATCAGGCACTGCTAAAAACAAAGCAGTTGTTGCAATTAATAACAATACAATCAACCACACTCGCTTTGGTGTTTGTCGGCATAGATAATAAAGGGCATAGCCGACTAAAGCTAGAATCATAATACCAACTGGAATTAGCAAGGCTAGTTCTGTGGCGTTGGCAGTTCCATCAATGCCAATATCAAAAAATGCTATGGTGATGGAACCAACCCACCTGCTGACTAATCTTAAGAAATTTGTTTGTTCTGCCCATGCTGTTGTGCTTCTAACTTGATTGAAGTTTTCTACAGTATTTACGAGGGAAGGCATGAAGCAGATCAAAGCGATTAAAGATGCTACATAATAGGAAATGAATGTTTTCACATCGCGCCAGTTGGCAATAACTGCGACGTAGATTGCGTGGGCTGCCGCGACGCAGACAAATAACAAGTGGGTGTACAATCCCAGTGTTGCTGTGCCTGCATAAAGCGCCCAGGAAAGAACGAAGGCGACAGGGTTTTGATTTTGGTCAGAGCGCATTGCTCGCAGCAAGGCTGCACTGGATAAAATAGTAGTTAATGTCCACAAACTGTACTGTCTTGCTTCTTGGGCAAATAGGATGTGGTAGGGAGAAATTGCGAAAAGTGCGATCGCCATCCACGCTACTGCTGAAGATTCAAATAACTCCCAAGCCAGCCAATAAATTGCGGGAAATACTAGCAGGCTAATCACGGCGGCCAAACTTCTCATTGCGGCAACGGAACTGCCGAACCATTGCGCCCAATATCGCGCTAGTACGTAATACAGAGGGGGGTGTTGGGGGTCTTCTGTTGCTAAAGAATTCAGGGTATCCCTTAAAGTATTTTCGGAATTTATCTGCTGATATTTTTGTAAATCCGCAGGCGAGGTTATTTTCTGGTACGAAATTTCTTTGATTATTTTGACTTCGGTGTAGCCAGAAACTCTCAAAGAAGTATATGTTTCGTCGATCCAGTAAAATTTGCGATCGAGATTGGCGAATCGAAATAAAATGCCTATGACTAATACGGCTATAATTAAAAATCGCAGCCACTTGTCAAGTGAAGGGTTGTGAGAATTTAGTCGATCGCGATCTTTCGTAGATTCCATTTTATAACTAGCTAATCTCGCACAAATTTTTTCTGTTACCCCCCCGTAGGGTGCGCCTAGCGCACCCTACTAACTTAACAGCCAGAGAAAGGACTTCAGTCCTCACTGCGAACAAAGGAATGATTAATCATCCACTCCTTCAATCGGCGCAAAACCCTGCCGCTGAATATTTTCGGTTATGGTGCGGGGTTCGAGGAATTGCAGCAAATAATCCGGGCCACCCGCTTTAGAACCAACTCCCGAAAGTTTGAATCCTCCGAAGGGTTGCCGCGATACCACAGCCCCGGTAATTCCGCGATTGATGTACAGGTTTCCGACTTCAAAATCGGATGCGGCTCGATCGATATGCGAAGGCGTGCGAGAATACAATCCGCCGGTTAAAGCAAAATTCGTGCCGTTAGCAATAACAATCGCTTCGCTGAAATTCTTTGCCCGAATCACCGACAAAACCGGGCCGAAAATTTCTTCTTGGGCGATAGTTGCTGTCGGCGATACTTCCGTAACAATGACTGGGCCGACAAAATAACCGGTTTCCGGTGCCGGCATTTCTAAAGCTATTTTAGCTTCGGCGCGACCTTTTTCGATGTATTCGCGGATGCGCGACTGGGCATTTGCATCGATCACAGGGCCGACTTGAGTGCCGGGATTTTCTGCAGGGCCGACATTGAGCGAGCGCGTCGCTTCTACCAATCTTGCCACAAAATTATCGTACACCGATTCGACCACAATTACTCGCGAACAAGCGGAACATTTTTGACCGCTGTAGCCAAAAGCCGAATAAACTACGCCTGCAACTGCTTGATCTAAATCCGCACTTTCATCGACAATAATTGCATTCTTGCCGCCCATTTCAGCAATTACTCGTTTCAGGTGTTTTTGTCCAGGCTGCAAAATCGCAGCATCGGCATAAATTTGACAGCCAACTTCCTGAGAACCTGTGAAAGTAATCATGTGAACGTCAGGATGTTTCACCATGTAAGCGCCGACGGTTGAACCTTTGCAAGGCACGTATTGAAATACGCCTTTGGGAATTCCGGCTTCTAGCAAAATTTCTGTGATTTTCGCTGCAATTACTGAGGAAACTTCCGCTGGTTTGAGCAAAGTACAATTACCTGCCACCAGCGAGGCAACAGTCATTCCCACAGGAATTGCGAGGGGGAAATTCCAAGGTGAAATGATTAAAGAAATGCCGCGTGGCTGATAGGTGTAGCGGTTAGTTTCTCCGGGAATATCGTAATTTTTTCCTTGGTCTAACCGTTCCATTTCGTCGGCGTAGTAGCGACAAAAATCAATAGCTTCGGAGACTTCTGCATCGCATTCTCTGACGGGTTTGCCGACTTCAAACACCATCCAAGCGGACAGTTCGTGCCGCCGCTGTTCCATCAACTCAGCGGCTTTGCGGAGGACGCCGGCGCGCTGGCGGACGGGGGTTTTTCGCCAACTCGTAGAGGCTGATTTTGCTGCTTCCAGGGCTTGTTTGGCCTGTTCTTCGGAAAGCAATCCGATTTTGCCAACTACTTCTGTGGGATTGGAAGGGTTGAGGGAATTAACTGTTGCTTCAGTATGTTGGTACTCGCCATTGATTAGCGGTAAATAGGTTTTACCTAAGTTGGCGCGCACTGATTTGATGGCTGTTTCTGCTTGTTGCCGCAATTTGGTCTTGGCGTAGTCGGTATCGGCAACGTTGGGAAATACTTTGCTGTAAACTAGCTGGTCATTTCCGTTAGCAACGGGCGCGGCTAACAATTGTTCGATCGGCATTTCTTCGGAACTTTGCCGGATGAAAGAACTATTGGCGGTATTTTCCAGCAAACGGCGGATCAAATAAGCCATTCCCGGCAATAAGTCGCCGTAGGGGCAGTAGACTCGGACGCGATAACCCCGATCGACTAAAAGCTTAGCCAATTTGTCGCCCATGCCATACAG
Organism: Microcoleus sp. D3_18_C4; assembly: GCF_036702355.1. Classification (NCBI taxonomy): domain Bacteria; kingdom Bacillati; phylum Cyanobacteriota; class Cyanophyceae; order Oscillatoriales; family Microcoleaceae; genus Microcoleus; species Microcoleus sp. D3_18_C4. Next base: position 117,215 of record NZ_JAUBTF010000009.1, on the reverse strand, counting down.
TACCTGCATTTCAAAGCGGCGGCGCGGGATGTTGAGAGTTTCGGCAATGGCGATCGCCCTCGCTTGCGATCGCACATTATGACTGCCAATAGCTGCATACAAATATTCGTGATTTTCCAGCAGCAACTGCGTCATCTGCTCGAAATTAGCATCGGTAGCAACTTTGTCATTGTAGACCGGCTGTGGCCAATCTTTCTGCATTGCTTTGATAGTTTCCTGATCCCAGTAAGCGCCTTTTACCAGCCGCACTGTTACCGGATTTTTGCGTTTTTTTGCCCAGGAAATCAGGTTTCTCAAATCTTCGGCACTGTCGCGCAAATATGCTTGCAATGTAATTCCAATATCTGTGCGACTGCGAAACTCTTCCTCTAACAATAAGTCTTTCAGAATGCTCAGAGTCAAACTCTTATAAGCATACTGTTCCATATCGAAATGAACAGCCGCGCCCAATTCCTTCGCGCGGCGCAGTAACAGGCGAATTCTCTCGCTTACTTTCTCTTCGCTACCTTTAGCATCCAACGGGTCAAACTGAGAATAAAAAGCCGTTAATTTTACGGATACTTGCACTCGCGGCAAAGTTTCATCATCAGCTTTGTCAATTGCATCTACCTGCGACCAATTTTTTGCTGCCTTCGCCAGCTCCTCCATCAATTCCAAATAGCGGTTAAGATAAATTTGCGCCTCAGTTTCAGTGATGACAGCTTCCCCCAAAAGGTCAACTGTAAAACCCATTTTATCTTTGCGAAGTCGCTCTAAAGTTTTAACTACCTGCTTGATATTTTCCCCAGAAATATACTTGTGCGCCAAAGTTTCCACCGCAGGCGCAACCGTCGTCGCAGCCAATTGTCCAGGAATCGAATCAGCGTTAGTAAAATTGAGCAATTTTTTCAAAGCTTCGGGCAATTCTACCTCTTGGGCGGTCAGGTATTCTTGCAGGTGGCGGGCAATTTCCGGCTTGCTGCGGAGTGCCGGCAAACAGTCGATGAATCGAAACAATTGCACCCGCAGTCCGGGGCTAGCCATCGCCCAATCCATTAGTTTGTCGTCCCAACGCATTTGGTCTTGGAGTTGACCGAAAAAAGATCGCTTTTTGTCTTGAGTTGCCTTCAGGATTTCTTTGGCAATTTCTTGGGTTTTTGCTTCGTAGATGCTTGGAGATATTTGTGCAACCATTGGTAATTAGTAATGGGTAATTTGTAATTGGCCACCAGGGCGGGTTTATGTATTGTGTAACTACCCCCTGATACAATTATAGTTGCTATTTGACTTCAATCTTAACTTGGTAGTTTGCTTGGCGATCGCCTGAAATTTCAATAGTATAATCGCCGCTACTCGCTAATTGACCTTGCCACTGACCTGTGCTATCAGCAGTACCTAACTTTTCACCGTTAGGAGCAATAATTGCGGCGCTAACTTGACCTTCTTGAACATTAATTGTCATGCTTTGGCCGCTATTGCACTCCAGTAAGTAGCGCCTGGATATGTTGGCTCGCAAACTATTGCTCAGAGTAGTTCCCGTAGCACCAGCTTGAAAGTAAACTCGCTCGGTTACAGGGGTTTCAACCGCAGCGGGAGAAGGAGAAGGAGAAGGCAACGGCGACGGTGACGACGGCGAAGCAAGTTGGGGAACGCCAGACACAGAGGGTATTTGAGTGGGACGGGGCGACGGATAGATTGTGGCGGGCCGTGCCACTCCGGGTGCTGGGGGAAGTCCGGGCTGGCGGTTGGCGGGCGCTGCTGCGACGGTTGGAGGGCTTTCGGGGAGGGGTACGTCAGCGGGTAGTTTGATTTGAAGGTTCGCTCTTTCCTGATACATTCTCCACGCTAGCAAACTGCCGAGACTAAGGACGGAACCGACTAAGATTCCGCTGAGAAAAACTGCTAAGATTTGCCAGGAGCGAGCTGGTTTTGGTTCCGGGTTGGCAGTTGGAATTGTTGGAGGCGGATAACTTGTAATTTGAGTTGTTTCCGGCGTATTATCGGCGGTAACGGGAATTGTTTCGGCCTCGTCGATTGGCGCTGAAATATCTTCGGGCGTGGCAATTTCTGCGGGAGTTTCTGCTGGTGCGGAAGTTGCATCGGCACTGGCAATTGCAGTGCGATCGAACTCATCGCTGGCAGTGGAAATTGTTTCCGGTGGCTGAGTCAAAATTTGTTTTTTTTCCTGTTCGTCGCTCATGGGGCTAAATTTATTTTACAAAGACCGCTTTTAGACATTTTACGTTACTGGTGCGATCGCCTGCACTTAAATTATCTAGCATAAGGAAGAAGGCACGACACGGATTTTGACACGGATACACGGATTAATTATCGAGCGTTAGGCAAAAGTTAGAAGGAAGATTGTTCATCTGCATACAAACCTGCCATGATATTAGTTAGCGATTTACAGTTGGGTGGGGGCGGGTTTACGAGATTGTTCGTTACAGGCGAGTATTGTTGGTGAACCCGCCCCTACAAATTCCTAATTCACGATTCCCGATTCCCGATTCCCCATTCCCGATTCCCAATTAGTAATTATTAGGCAAAGACTGCCAAAAAGGCCGCTCTTCTGGTTTCCTCACAGTATTCGTCGCCGACTGCACGTTTCCTTTCAATTCTTGATAATACCTGTCATCCAGAAAACTAACGCTGACGCCAGCAGGAAGCAGCAGTTGGCGCAATCTTTCCTGAGTGTAATCTACACCCTCAATCATTGGCCCCCGCGGATTGGAAACTAACAACTTGCCGTTAACTGGCACCGAATTGACCATATTTGGCCACCAAGCATAACCGCTGTAGCCAAACATCACCGGAACTTGAATAATTTGGTCGTCTCGGAGTAAAAATTCTCTTTTCAACTTCTCTATAATCGGATTAAGTTTCTGCTTTTGCAAATAGAGATTGTGTTGAATTAAAGCACGGTTTTTCAAGGCGGCGCTGACAGTTGTTTGAGTGCTCAAACCACGATTTATCGTCACATCGCCGTAACCTCTTCCCTCCAATTCTTCCAACAGCTTAACTCCACCTTCTGGACTGGCGATCGTCATTACATATTGTCCGGGAGTTTGAGTGGGAATAAAATTGATGATTTCATCTACTTGGCGAGTCAAAAGCCAAGAAGTATCAATATCCACTGGTGGCCCTTGAATTCTCTGAGCTTGAATAAAATCAAGTACCTCTGGATTAAAACTAGCATTTCCCGAATTCCCGTAATAAACTCGACCCATTGGGTGTCCGGGAATCGGCGGTGTAACCTGCAAATTGCCGTATCCGTCAGACCACTGACTTACAGGGTCTAAAGAACGAGGATTGCCAATTTTAACTACTTTCAAATCCCGGTCTTGAGTTAATTTAACAGGGGGGTTTTTCTCTGGTTCGCTATTGCTTTTTAGGGCGACATTAAACAGGCGTATATCCGATTCTTCTGGCAATTGAACGTAGCCGTTTTTCTGGGTATCTTGCATCCAAGTGCGATCGCCCTGGAGAACTTTGACTTTAGCGCCCGTGGGTTCTACTGCTTGTTTTAGTTGCGAGATAAATTCGCTGTTTACCGCGCCTCTGTCGCTGACCTGAACTTCGGTTACTGGCGCTGTGTTGGGCGGTATCATCCAAGGACTAACGCCCATTTGGATGGTTGTAGAGGCGATTTCTTGACCGTTGTTTTGGGCAGTTGCTTTGAGATTTACAGTGCCGTTCCAATTGCGATCGGCAAATTGTTTTGCTTCCACACCTAAAACAATATTCGTGCTGAAAACTAGAGGTTTAGCACCGGATATATCTACAGGTTGCCAGCCGTCGCCCGTCTTCTGAAAAACGCTGATGTGAGAACTAGCAATGCTGTCAGCAGTGATAAATAACTGAGAGGTTTTGAAGTTTTCCGACAGTGTTAAGTTAACTTGAGAAAGCATCGCTGCACGGCGGGGAGCGTTAACTTTGGTTTGTTTCCAAGTCGGTATCTTGCCGCGATCGTTATTGCGATCGTTAAATGAAATTAGCGCGCCCTTGGACAAAGACCATTGTTCTTTTCCAGCTTCGTCTTGCTGGTTAATTTGCCCATCTCTGTTAGTATCTCCCGCAAAGAAAAAGTTCGGCGGGGACGCAGCAGGCGTAGCTGGGGCGGGAGTTGGTGTTGCAGTTGATTCAGGAGTTGGTTGAGAAGTTGCTTGCTGATTTCTCTCTAACTCTTGTCTTTCAAGTTCTTGTCTGGCTAATTCTTGTCTTGCTAATTCTTGCCTTTCAAGTTCTTGTCTGGCTAATTCTTGTCTTGCTAATTCTTGCCTTTCAAGTTCTTGTCTGGCTAACTCTTGCCTTTCAAGTTCTTGTCTTTCAAGTTCTTTTCGGGCTAATTCTTGCTTTTCAAGTTCTTTCCTGGCTAACTCTTGCCTTTCAAATTCTTGCCTTTCAAGTTCTTTTCTGGCTAATTCTTGCCTTTCAAATTCTTGCCTTTCAAGTTCTTTTCTGGCTAATTCTTGCCTTTCAAGTTCTTTTCTGGCTAATTCTTGCCTTTCAAATTCTTGCCTTTCCAGTTCTTTTCTAGCCCGGTCTTTTTTCTCTTGCTCTTTTCTCTCTATTTCTCGACGAGCAAATTCTTTTTTCTCTTGCTCTTTGCGGGCTCGCTCTCTTATCTCTTCTTCCTCGGCTCTAATTTTCTCAACAGAACGTGCGACTTGCATTTCATAGGTAGCGACACTGAGGTTTCCTTGGTATTCGATGGTTTTGTCGATCGCCCCATCGGCCAAAAAAGAATCGTGAGGAATGAGTCGCAGCGTATTGATAGCAATTTGCCACAGGCGTTGCGACTGTTCCCAAGTAGCAGAAGAAGGATTAGAAGTGCGTCCAATTAAGACTGCTTGGGCGGCAAATTTAGCAGCCTCGTCCCAATTATATTTGGCTGTTTCTTCTATTTGAATCTGACTTTGAACGTTTTGGAGTTGCTGCGTCAGAGTTTGAGATTGCTGGCGGTGGATTGCTGATTTCCAAAGTTCTGCCGGAAACGGGCTGCTGTCGGGAGTTTTCGCAAGGTTATCTAATTGTACTTTCAGCCGATCGCGCAATTTGTAGAGTTCGGAAAGGGATTTAGGAGTTTCGCCGTCTGGCTGTCGCTCAGAGAGTGCGAGTTGGTAGTTTAGGGAAGGTTGAGCCACTGTTGTGGGGACTGCAACCAAAATAATACCGATGACGACACCGAAAGTATTGATAATGGCGATCGCAATATATTTAACCAAGCGCATATAGTTTATCCTCTGACACGCCAATAATTTTACCTAATCTTGGGAGCAATGGGGGATTTATTTATAAGATTTGTAGGATGGGTTTGGGCGATGGCGTCTCGCCCCGCAAGCTACTGCTTTTTTTCACTGCGGCGGACGGATTACTCTAATCAATTTACCTGTGAGATTTTCGACCGTAGAAATAGCTTCATTAATTAGTGAAGCTTGTCTCTCTGTGTTCAAATCTTCTTTGCAAATAATGATACCCTTATGGTCAGGTTGCAAACGGTGCAGGTGTCTAAAATCATCCCAATTGCGCGTCAAAACGGCTCGATTGTGGCTAATAGCAAAAGCTAACACATCTTCATCAGGAATCCCCAGTCCACCATTTCCAGCTTCTTGCACTGTCAAAACATCGTGACCAAAATTTCGCAGTAATTCCACGATTACCAGTGGAAAATTTTCATCTGCATAAAGACGCACCATTTGTTAATCTTCCTCATTTCTAGCGATCGCTGCTTCAATTTCCTCTGGGTGTGCCTCAGCATAAGCCCAAGCATTCGCCAAATCCGCTGCACTCAAATGGGGAAAATCTTGCAAAATTCGCACATCATTTGCACCCAGAAGGCGATAATTTACCATCGACCAAATAGGTATGCGAGTATTGGCAATTCTAGCATCGCCGCCGCACACGCCCGGCGTTTTTTCAATTCCTTGCCAAGTATTGCTTAAACTTTGAACTAATAGCTGTATTGCCTGAGTTTTTTCACCGGGAGTTAAGGCAAGGAGTTGTTTTTCTAATTCTTTCAGTGTCATTGTTTACGCTCTCAATCATTTTCTCTAATTGTTTGTTCAATTTCTTCTGGGTAAGCATCAGCATAAGCCCACGCATTTACCAAGTCAGCGGCGGTTAGATCGGGAAATGATTCTAGGATGATACCATCGGAAGCACCTAAACGTCGATCGCATACCAGAGACCAAACTGGTATGCGAGTATTGCCGACACAGGCATCCCCTCCGCACACACCGGGAGTTTTTTTAATGCCTAGAGAACCGTTGGTTAAAGTTTGAGTTAGGATGCTGATTAGTTTAGCTTTATCAACCGCATTTAAGGTTAAGACTTGAGTTTCTAATTCTTGTATAGTCATAAGTGCGATCGCTCGGATTTGATAGTAGTTAGATTATAGCAAATTCGCGCCATGTTTTAGGCTGCCTCATTTCTAGCGATAGCTGCTTCAATTTCCTCTGGATGTGCCTCAGCATAAGCCCAAGCATTCGCCAAATCTGCTGCACTCAAATGAGGAAAGTCTTGCAAAATTTGCACATCATTTGCACCCAAAAGGCTAGTACACAAAAGACCAAACTGGTATCTTCCTTCTTGCCGATACAAGCATCGGGTCCGCACACTGCGGGAGCTTTTTTAATGCCTAGAGAATGGAGTGTAACTTAAATAGGTCGTCAAAGAAGTTTTTCACAGTTTGTTTTGCGTCTTCAGTATGCAAAAACTCATAACCACCAAATCTGTATAATTCATAGCCTGCAAGTCTTAATCGTCTATCTTCTGCAACCATTTCTGCATATAGTTGAGGGTTGGCTTTGTCATTTTCAGAATAGTGTTGCTTCCCATCTATTTCAATTACAATGTTTTTTCTGTAAGGAAGGAGAAGCAGGAAATCCATTCTTTGTCGGCTTAATCGTTTTACACCTTTGAGCTGTTCCCATGTATAGGGGTCATAATGCAAGTACACTTGAGGAATTAGTGCTGGTAGTTTTTCTGTCAATTTTTCATAAAAATAGCTGTAGTACGTGTTAAGTAAAATCTTTTCTGGGTGATTGCCCCCCAGAGATATTTTGAGTCGATTGAACAGGTTATGACGCTGCTCAGAACGTGTCTGATTATGGAGTTTTTTTTTGTCTCGCCACCAGTCTACTAACTCTTCCCATAACAGCCCTTTTTCAAAAAGGGGTCTATCATATACGAGACAGTATTCTTGATTTTTGACAATCTTAATCTCATTACTGATTGCATCCATTAAGACAATTTCCGGCTTAGGTCCATTTGCAGCGAATATCAGGTTCTTCACCTCACTGCTAACACCCTGCACTGAAAATTCGAGTCTTGCTATGATTCCTTGATACTCGTCGTAAATTAGTTGCTTTCTCTCTCTCTCTCCTTCCTCAAAGTATAAAACAGGATACTTTTTGAATACGCCTTTTAGAATTTTAGCTTGAACTAGCGGGCTTGCGTCTTCAAGTATGCGAATGAACTTTTCTCTTGTAGTGCCAGGTTCATAATCTTCTACGTTAATCTCTAAGTCGCAGTAGTAAGGATAAAAGTCGTAGTGATTTCTGTAAGAAAAGCCATGCAAATATCCATTGTCAACTCCAATGTAATCATTTACAAGCCTGTATATATCTGATTTCTTGAGCATACTTATTCAGTTATTTAGCCACTACAATTATCTATACATCCTACAACCCAATTTCCTATGAAGTCAACCCAACAGTTTACAGCAATTATTGAACGAGAAGGCGACGGATATATATCCCTTTGCCCAGAACTTGATATTGCCAGCCAAGGTGACAATATAGAAGCAGCGCGACGAAATATGATCGAAGCGTTGGAACTATTTTTTGAAACAGCAGATCCTTCTGAAGTCCAGAATCGGCTGCATACAAACTATTAGCTTATAAGACTCGGCGATTGAAATCGCTTAAGAGTCAAACGAAATCCCTCTCGCTTGAGACTGAAGAATATTGATATCAAAACAAAACCCCAACAAAAACCCGGGTTCTAGAAGAAACCGGGTTTAATCATCTGCGTTAATCCGCGTTAATCCGCCTTCATCAGCGGTTGCAAAATCCTACAACTGCTTCACCTCAGAAACCAACTTCGCAACCACATCCTTAGCACTACCAAACAACATCATCGTCTTATCCTTGTAGAACAACTCATTATCTACACCGGAAAAACCAGCACTCATCCCGCGCTTGATTACGATCGTATGCTTAGCCTTATCAACCTCCAAAATCGGCATCCCATAAATCGGGCTCGCCGTATCGTGACGCGCCGCCGGATTCACCACATCATTCGCCCCGATTACCAAAGCAACATCAGTTTCGTCAAACTGCGGATTGATGTCGTCCATGTCGTATAACTGCGGATAAGGCACGTTTGCTTCCGCCAACAGCACATTCATGTGCCCAGGCATCCGCCCAGCCACCGGGTGAATCGCGTATTTCACGTCAACACCCATTTTTTCCAAACCGTCGGCTAACTCGCGCACCGCGTGCTGTGCTTGCGCTACAGCCATTCCGTAACCGGGAATAATTACCACGGATCGCGCATAACCCAACATCATCGCACTTTCTTCGAGATTGATGCTGCGAACAGTTTTGTCAGTAGCACCAGCAGCCCCAGCAGCAGCCGCAGCACTACCGCCACCGCTACCAAACGCGCTAAACAGCACACTACCCAAGGATCGATTCATCGCCTTGCACATGATTTGCGTCAAAATAATCCCCGACGCGCCCACCAATGCACCAGCGATAATCAGCATATTGTTCATCAAAATGAACCCAGCCACACTCGCCGCAATCCCCGAATACGAGTTAAGCAGCGACACCACCACCGGCATATCGCCACCACCAATCGGGAGCACAAACATGATGCCCAAAATATTGGAAATCGCCACCAAAGCCAGGAATACCGGCACATTTTCTGGGTTAAACAGCATATAACCGCTGCCCGCTAAAAGTGCGATCGCCAGCATGGCATTAAACGGCTGTTGCAGCGGAAACGTCATAGGCGCACCCGGCAGCAATTCTTGCAGTTTCGCAAACGCCACAAGGCTACCAGTGAAAGTAATTCCGCCAATCAACACACCCAAAAGGATCGTGATTGTCGCATCAGGCGCCGGCGATTCCGGGATGCTGAGATAGCGCCAGAATTCACCCACAGCAACGAGTGCAGAAGCCGCGCCCCCGAAACCGTTAAGCAAACCCACCATCTGTGGCATATCCGTCATCGCGACGGTTTTTGCCATAATTGTTCCCAAAATGGAACCGATGATAATTCCGACAGCAATCAATTCGTAGCTGACTACTTGCTTTTCCAGCAACGTACCGACGATCGCAATTAACATCCCGATCGCAGCTAACACATTCCCTTGACGGGCAGTTGCAGGGGAACCCAACTGTTTCAAACCGATAATAAACAAAGATGCGGCAACTAAATAACCTAGTTGAATGCCACTGGGCAGAAAATCGCTCACGCTTTAACCTCTTTTTTCTTGAACATTTGCAGCATTCGATCGGTTACTAAGAAACCGCCGACAACGTTAATTGTGGCCAGGGCGATCGCGATCGTCCCCAAAATCGAAGTAACAGTTACATTACCTTGACCAGAAATCAGAATTGCACCTAAAACCGCAATTCCCGAAATCGCATTGGAACCCGACATCAAAGGTGTGTGCAGCGTCGGTGGGACTTTATTAATTACTTCAAATCCCACAAACGACGCCAGAGTAAACACCACTAAACCTGCAATCAATCCTTCTGCCATGACAATTGGTAATTGGTAATTGGAAATAACTCGTTCCCGGTTGAATCCGCCAGGGAATTCATTCCCTGGCTCAAAGCCAAAGTCCTCTTAAGAGGACTAATAGACCTCTCCAATAATTCTTGTGGAACAGGCCGGAAAGCCTGTTCAAAAAAGCCTTTTTTGGAGATATTTAATCAGTTCTTCAGTCCTCTTAAGAGGACTTTAGCTTTGAGGCAGGGGTTTCAACCCTTGCCGGACTTTGCCTCATAACGACAGAATCTAACTGACTGCTGAAGCCTGAGCGGCCAAAGCATCCCGCACCCGCTGGTTACTAATTTCGCCATCGCGAGCCACACAGGAACCAGCAATGATATCGTCTTCAAAATTCAAATTCAGTTCCTTATCTTTCACCATCAACTGAAGTAAAGAGGAGATATTCTTCGAGTAAGTTTCGCTAGCGTGGACAGGCATAGACGACGGCACATTAATCGGGCCGATGACATTAACGCCGTTCCATTCAACATCTTTCCCCGCTTCCGTGCATTCGCAATTGCCGCCTTGTTCGCCCGCGAGGTCAACAATTACCGATCCGGGCTTCATTTGAGAAACCATTTCTCTAGTAACTAAAATAGGTGCTTTTCTGCCGGGAACTTGAGCGGTTGTAATAACTGCATCGGAAGCGCTGACGTGTTGGGTGAGCACTTGGCGGGTGTATTCTTTGGCTGCTTCTGATAGTTCTTTTGCATAGCCTCCGGCGGCGACGGTTTCTTCCTTGAGTTCGACATCAAGGAATTTAGCGCCCAAACTTTGTACTTGTTCTTTTGTTTCCGGGCGGATGTCGAAAGCTTCGACTACCGCACCCAAACGACGTGCCGTGGCGATCGCCTGCAAGCCAGCAACGCCCACACCCATTACCAATACTTTCGCGGGGCGAATTGTACCCGCCGCCGTTGTCAGCATCGGAAAATACTTTGGCAAAGCTGCCGCTGCGATCAGTACCGCTTTGTAACCGGCGACGTTACCCTGAGACGACAGCGCATCCATGCTTTGAGCCCGGCTGGTGCGCGGGATCATTTCCATGCTGAATGCCGTTACTTGGCGATCGGCTAAACGCTGCACTAAAGCTGGATCTCCCAGAGGATTCAAAAATCCGATGAAAACGCCTCCTTCCCGGAGTTGATGAACTTCTGATTCTTGCAAGGCCCCGATTTTCACGACGACATCGGCTTCGCCCCACAGCCTAGCGGTATCGGCGACAACCTGAGCTCCCGCTTCTTCGTAAGCAAGATCCGAGAAAAAGGATTGTGCGCCGGCACCGGCCTCAACCCAAACTTCTACGCCCTGTTTGACTAATCGGGCTACAGCGTCGGGGACTAATGCCACCCGGCGTTCGCCTGCTGCTATTTCTTTTGCGATCGCTAATTTCATGAACTCTCCTTATTTAAGCCTTCCTAGGACGGTTGAAACCGCGCCTACACAGACAAAACCTGCCTCCGCAGGTTTCTTGAAGTGCGATTTTTAATCGCCCGATGCCTTGCTTTACATTGAAGCAGCCGTTGCCCTAAACTTCTCTCGTTGATACTAAAGCCGATCGCTCAAATTCGACCCGTATCTTTAACTTATCTTATACATTCAAATTCGCTAAATGGTTAAGTTTGCCACCGATTATGATATAATTTTATGTCGCCTACTTCTGTAGTTTGAATGTCTGTTATCAGTATTACGCAAAAATTACGCAAAAAAAAGTGACCTCAGCCGGCGATCGCCCTCATCAAATTGCTGAGACATTCGATATATTGTAGGCACGATCGCAAATTTCGGGCGAGCAATATTTAAGGTTCACCAAGAGTTTAATTAGAGGAGTTGTTATGCGACGATTATTTTCAGCACTAGCGGTTACAGGTTGCTTGGTGGCTGGATTACCCGCCATCAGTTTAGCCCAGTCCATGCCAGGATTCACGATTTTCGGCGGCCCCGATCGTGCCAACCAATTAAGCTATCGCTTGGATTACGGTACACCGGGGATGAGTGGCGATAGATATCGGCTGCGAATTCCTTCCAAAAAAGTAACTTTGGCGATCGCCCAACTGAACATATCCTATCCAGACTACTACAAAGGCGAATTTGACCAAAAAGACATTAAAGTGCGCGTCAAAGACAAAACAATAGAATTGCAAGAAGTAATCTGGGACAAAGAAAATCGATTCATAGAAATTTATCCCAAAGAACCAATTCCTGCAGGCAACAATGTTGAGGTTGTACTCTCCAACGTCAGAAACCCATCTCCCGGCGGAATGTACCATTTCAACGTCCGCATCCGCACCCCCGGTGACGTACCCTTGCTGCGTTACCTCGGCACTTGGCTGTTGAGCATTAATTGAGGAAAGAGTTCGGGGAAGGAATTTCTCGTTAGTCAAGCGATCGCGACAGAAAAATTTAAATGTGGCGATCGTTTTGCTACGGGCAAAAATTTAACAATACTTAAATCCTGGTTTTCGGGAGTTGTAAAATAGAACCTTCGGCTCATATCGCAATTCTCAATGATTCGTAATAATGAGTCTAGGGGCAGTCCCCCGATGGTTGCCCTTCGCTAATTAGGGGTAGGTCCAGGGGTGCTACCCCTAAAAAATGTTTACAAATCAAATAGGCTTGCTCTAGCCGTACTTGCAGCATGAATCTACTAGCAAAAATCAAAACAATACCAATTCCTCCAGCGCTGCGATCGAGAAATTATCGCCTGTTTTTTGCAGGACAAGGCATCTCCCTAATTGGGAATTGGATGACGCAAGTCGCTACTATTTGGCTTGTCTACAATTTGAGCGATTCACCTTGGATGCTCGGTGTGGTGGGATTTACAAGTCAAATACCCACATTAATTTTACTGCCTTTTGCAGGAGTTTTAATCGATCGCTGGAACCGCCACCGAGTCCTAATTGCCACTCAAATATTAGCAATGGTTCAATCCTTAGCGCTAGCATTTTTAGCCCTAACAGGAGTCGTTAACATTTGGCAGATCGTGGTACTGAGTTTCTTCCAAGGTGCAATTAACGCCTTTGACGCGCCGGCACGGCAAGCTTTTGTGCCGGAACTTGTAGAAAAGAAAGAAGATTTAGCAAATGCGATCGCCCTCAACGCTTCCATGTTCAACGGCGCCCGATTAATCGGCCCAGCAATTGCAGGTTTGCTGATAGCTACAGTCGGGGCAAGTTATTGCTTTCTCATTGACGGACTCAGCTACATCGCTGTAATTGCAGGCTTATTAGCGATGCAGATCAAATCCCGAAAAATTGCCGCCACTAATACCAAACCCTTACAAAGATTAAAAGAAGGATTCGTTTATGCCTTCGGGTTTCCCCCGATTCGAGCAATTTTACTGCTATTAGCATTAGTCAGTTTTGCCGGAATGTCCCACACAGTTTTAGTCCCTATTTTTGCCACCAAAATTCTGCAAGGCGACGCCCAAACCCTCGGCTTTTTGATGGCATCTTCAGGAGTCGGAGCCTTTGGGGGGGCGATTTATTTGATTTCGCGCAAAAGTGTAGTTGGCCTCGGCAAATGGATTGCGATTTCACCGGCAATTATGGGATTCGGACTGATAGGTTTTGGTTTGTCCCATGTCTTGTGGCTGTCATTAATCATGATGTTGTTCGTGGGGTTTGGTTTCATTTTGCAATTTGCAGGAGGAAACACATTTTTGCAAACAATTGTGGAAGACGACAAACGCGGAAGAGTGATGAGCATATACACGATGGCATTTTTTGGAGTGACACCGTTTGGGAATTTAGTTGCCGGCGGATTGGCCAATTATATCGGCGCTCCCAACACAGTCATCATTGGAGGTATAATTTGTGTTTTAGGCTCGATAATTTTTACCAAACAGTTGCCAGCTTTAAAAAACTTAGTCCGACCACTTTATCAAAAAATGGGTTTAATTTCGCACTAGGGATTTAGTGTAAAATCACAAATGCCAACATTAAACAACATTCCCAAAGCTAATATCTGACTGTCTCTCTCTCTAGCAATCCTCAACAACTTGTAAACTTCTCTCTTTCCCTCTTATCTTCTCTTTCTCTGCGCCCTCTGCGCCCTCTGCGGTTAAAACATCCAAATTAATTACGCAACCCGTCGCAGAAAGTGTTTTTGAGCTTGTTTACCATTCTTGTTGGGCTTCTGCTTCTGCTTGGATTAAATTTTGCCGCAGTTGCACCCAATTTATTTGATGAGAGGGCGAGTCTTCGATCAGCTTTCCGCGCTGTAAATGCAGAATTCGCGTGCTAAATTGCTCGGCTAATTCTAATTGATGGTTTACCATTACAATTGTGGTTTGGCCGTTTGTTAGCTGTGTCAATACTTGCAAAAGGTGGGCGGCTTTTCCGGCGTCTAGGGCGGATGTTGGCTCGTCTAAAAGCAAGATTTTTGGTTGCAGGATGATGCCGCGGGCGATCGCCACAAGCTGTTTTTGGCCTGTGGAAAGCTGGAATTCGCTGCGATTGAGCCATTCTTGGGGTATGTGCAGTTGTTCGATCGCCCCGCTAATTCTCTCAGCAATGTTTGATGCAGCCACCCCCCGCAGCTTCAAAGGATAAGCCAATGCTTCTCGCACCGACATTCCCAAAAGCTTGGATTCTTGCAGGATGAGGGTGATTTGTTTGCGGAGTTCGATCGCAGGTATGTGGCGATATTCTGTATTTTCCAGATAAATCGAGCCGCTGGTGGGACTGCTGAGGCGATTTAGCAACCGCAACAGCGTTGTTTTCCCCGCACCTGAAGGGCCAACAATTGCCACGCAAGATCCCTTCTGTACCTGAAACGAGATATTTTCCAATAAGTAGCTTGAGGCGATCGGTGTTTTCAAGCTTACACCCTCAATTCGCAGTTGAGGATTTGTTTCTGTATTATTTTCCGAATAATTAGGCATTTAATTAATTAAAAATATGACCTTCGTGGAACGGGCATCTTGCCCGTTGTTGAGGCAGGCAAGATGCCCGCCCCACCAACTAAAACTCAAACTTTTACAGATTTTTCTAAAGGAAAACCAAGCTTTTCGCGCTGTTCCAAATAAAGCTGAGCAACGCGCCGCGCCAAGTTGCGAATTTTGGTGATGTAGCGGGTTCTTTCCGTTACCGAAATCACACCTCTAGCGTCGAGTAAATTGAATGTGTGAGAACATTTTAACACATAATCAAGACTAGGCAAAACCAATCCTTTTTTGGTCAATTGTTCGGCTTCTTGCTCGTACAATCCAAAGAGAGTAAACAGCAATTCTGGATTAGAAGCTTCAAAGTTATAAGTACACTGTTCTATTTCTCCTTGCAGGTGAACGTCGCCGTAAGTGATGCCATCTTTCCACTGAATTTTCGTCATGGCATCGACTTCTTGGAGATACATTGCTAGGCGTTCTAGTCCATAGGTAATTTCAATGGAGACGGGGCGACAGTCAATGCTACCGCACTGTTGAAAGTAGGTAAATTGGGTGATTTCCATACCATCGAGCCAGACTTCCCAGCCCACGCCCCAAGCTCCGAGGGTGGGCGATTCCCAGTTATCTTCTACGAAGCGAATGTCGTGGTCTTCTGGGCAAATTCCTAATGCTCGGAGGGAGTCTAAATAGATGTCTTGGATGTTGGGAGGAGAGGGTTTAATTAAAACTTGATATTGATAGTAATGTTGGAAGCGGTTGGGATTTTCGCCGTAGCGTCCGTCGGTGGGGCGGCGACAGGGTTCGATGTAGGCGACTGACCAAGGTTCGGGGCCGATTGCTCTGAGAAAGGTGTGGGGATTCATGGTTCCTGCACCTTTTTCTGTGTCGTAGGATTGGGCGATCAGGCATCCTCGATCGCTCCAGAATTTGTTTAAGGTGGCAATAACTGATTGAAAGTTCACTGGTTTAAATATGGCTAGTATGTGTCTCAACTTATTTAAGCATATAAAAGGCAGGGTTTATTTGCATAA
This sequence comes from Microcoleus sp. D3_18_C4, assembly GCF_036702355.1. NCBI lineage: Bacteria > Bacillati > Cyanobacteriota > Cyanophyceae > Oscillatoriales > Microcoleaceae > Microcoleus > Microcoleus sp. D3_18_C4. The sequence goes on along the minus strand of NZ_JAUBTF010000009.1, from coordinate 101,531 downwards.
ACCCTGCCGAAATCAGATATGGGTGTTAAAAGTTAGGCAGTTTGGATCGAGTTCTGATTTAGTCTGCCGGAGCGAGGGAAACTAACAGAGTGATGTTGTCAACGCCGATGACATAAACCGTGTCTCCCGGTGTGAGGGTGATTTGGTGATCGCACCGTGCGGGCCACCAGCTACCTTGGAAGCGGACGCGACCTGTTTGATTCGGGTAAATCGATTCATCCACGACAGCTTCTTCGTTGAAATAGTTAAAATTGGTGTTGATGTAGTTATCCATTAACATATTCTTTTCTGTGCTGTAGGTGTGAGTAGAAAAAATTGAACCGAAAGCTTTTATTACGTTGAACATTTTCCTGACTCCTTTTGTATTAAAATATATTGAAGTTTACTCGCCTATTTATGCTCTTTGAAAAGTAGCATTTCCTGGTTGAGATGTATGACCAGGTTGTTCATGCTCTGATTTAGTCTGCGGGAGCGAGGGAAACTAACAGAGTGATGTTGTCAACGCCGATGACATAAACGGTGTCTCCCGGTGTTAGGGTGATTTGGCGATCGCACCGTGCGGGCCACCAGCTACCTTGAAAGCGGACGCGACCTGTTTGATTCGGGTAAATCGATTCATCGACGACTGCTTCTTCGTTGAAATAGTTAAAATTGGTGTTGACGTAATTTTTGATGAGCATATTGTTAGCGGCGCTGTATCCTTGGGTAGAGAAAATCGAGCCGAAAGCTTTTACTACGTTGAACATGATATTTACTCCTGTGGTGTTAAAATATATGGATGTGTAATTGTCTGTTTATGCTATTTGAGAGGCTGCATTTCCTCTGTTAAGATTGATTGCCTTGATATTTCATTGTTCTTGCCTTCCGTGGTTTTATCAGGATAAAAGGCCAAGAATTTTTGAAATGTTGAGGGGATTTCAGAAGCGGTTGCAGGGAGTATAAATCCAGTAATTCCGAGGTATTGAATTAAGGATTTAATGGTTGAGTAGTTGGGGGGATTTACCTTAAGGGTAGATGTGGTTAGCTACATTAGAGATTGTCTGATTCCGCATTACTGCTGCTGTGAAAATGTTTTATTTTTGGGTTTTATGTTTTGATTGGGTTGTGACTCCCTTGCTTTACATTTACTAATTTGCCAGGAGTCGAATGTCTTTGGTGCGATCGCCAGTCCACTTTCCGAGTCTGGTACTGGCACAGGACACTTTCCAACCTGCAAACAACGGTTTTGCAACGGTTTTTGCCTAGCTATCAGGCTTCTAGCTGTGCCAATTTAGCCAACTGGACTACCGCGAACGGTGAATTATGAACTTACGCAGTCTCCATCGCCCAATCCGGAATATCCATACATATCTAGTCCGTGACTTACGCACCAAACCCCTAAAAACCCGGTTTCTGACACCCTGTGCGCCATTAGGGGCCCGTAAGCGGATCGGTGATATCAGCAAGTAAACTTGGCAACTCACCCACCCTGCCCATGCGATGTTGATTTGTACCTACCTATTTAGGCATAGACAATAGGCGATCGAGATTGACGCAGATATCAGGAGGCGGTAGGAGTGTTTGATCGATGCAGGTCGATCGCACCTTGTTATCCAATTATTGAACAGGTCGAACTTAAAATCCATTCATAAATTCAGAATCTTAAATTCATACAAGTCATAATTATAGAGAACCTGCTTGATACTGCATAATTGTTACAGGAATTCTGAATAAAGTTTTAGCTAATTGAGACAAACCGAACTTGAATTTAAGCGACTGCGGCAATTCTTGCCATGCAGCTTCTCTGAAGCCAAAGCGAGTATAAAATGATGCGAGCCGCTTTCCCAAACATTCTAAATATAGCGATTCTGTAGCTTATTGAATTAAATATTTTGTGAGGTAGGTTCCCAAACCTCGATCGCGCCAACCTTTCGCCACCACCAAACTGCCCAATTCTTGCGCGCCCGCAAAGTTCCGCAACTGCCCGCAAGCTGCCAATTTTCCCTCGCATTCGATGACCCAGAATTGCTCCCAGCGCAACTGAGTTGGATCGAGTTTGGCGCCCCACACTAACATTCTAATTGATTTGATGTCTTGAGCACAGGCCGGGCGGATGGCGCATTCAGACGGTAATGAACAAGAATTATCAATCATTAGTTATAGTTGGTAACTACAGCAGCGATTCGTTTAAAAATGCGGAATACCTCGTAAAAGTCTTGGGCGCGATCGATTACGAACTCATAAGATAAAGCGTACTGCGGAGTGTCTTGTTTAATCAATTTAAGGAATCTGAAGTTGCTGCCATTTGTCAGAAGCCCAAAAGTTGGTCTGTCTGGATTGGGGTTACTCAGCATATACAACAGTAGCTGCAGAAGTCCTGTCTCAAGGGAGTATTGAGCTCGCTTGGCTTCGATTGCCACAACCCAAAAAGATTCCATTAAAAGCAGAATATCAATGCTTCCTCTGACAAGTATATCTTCATCCACTGTAACCAGTTCCACCGATTTTTCTGACTCTATGTGAAAGGGAGTCAAGAAGAAACCTGCTAAAAATAGCAAGGGAGCCAGTACCACCATTTTTACGGTATCTTCTATCATGGGGTACTCGGCACTGTTAGTATAGCCAGCCTTTACTTTGTCTAGATATCGCTTTTCTTCATCAGTAATTTCTGGTAAATCGTCAATCCACTCCGGGAAAAATTGCTCGTCTTCTGCAAGTTGCAAGTTAAATTTGGTTTTGACCTCACGCAGTGTTAGTATTTTTGCTTGAAGTGATTGTGTCATAGTTTTCTGTAGCGATTTGCTAGTTGTAATTTAGTGTAGCAGATCAACTGTCGATGATCGCCTCCAACAACACCTCCGCACCAAACCTTACCGGATCGGTACAAGGCAACCCCGTTTCTGCTTCAACTTCAGTTATTGCTAACAGCGCATCTGCCTCATTTAAGTGATGAGTGTTGAGGGCGATCGCGCTCACTTTTCCCCCTGCAAAAGCACCTGCTGCGGCAGCTAACATTTCGTACAATTCGACCACTTTCGATAACTTAGGAATCGATACGTGGGGGTGATTGCGAATGCTAGTTTGTCCGGCTCTGTGGGCTAAAATTAAGTGAGTTGGCTGCGAACCCCGCAACAGCGGCAGAGTCGCCGTCGAACCTGGATGCAATAGCGAACCTTGCCCTTCTACGTGCAGAATATCGCATTCAGAACCCAATTTGATCGCCATTTGTTCGACAGCACCAGCGGCGAAATCAACTCGCACGGCATCCAAAGGAAGGCCTTCATTTCCGATCATTAAACCCGTTTGTCCAGTTGCTAAAAATTTGGAACGCAAACCCCGCCGCAAGCAAGTGCGATTGAGTTCCAGACTGGTTGACATTTTGCCAACGCTCATATCTGTGCCGACAGTTAATACGCGGCGACAACTTAATTTAGTGGCGGCGGCAGAGGCGATCGCACCGACAGATTTCGGTTCCTGACGCACGTCCCAAATCCATTGATTTTCGGTTAAAGAAACTGTTATCAAAGGTGCAAGTTGCGCGTGCAAACCGTTGACCACTGACAAACCTGCTGCTACCGCTTGATTAATTTCTGGCAGCCACTCAGCAGGCAAAACACCGCCGGAAGGAGCGATACCAATTAGCAGAATATTCGGCGCAAATTGCAGTGCTTCTGCAACGGAAGCAACTATCGGTACTTGTTGAGGAATGCCAGTTAATTCAGGTAAAGATTGTCCGGCACATTGGCTGTCTATTACTGCTACAATTTGTGCTTCGCTGTAGCGCAAAAAGGCTAAACCTGTTTTGCCGGAAGAACCGAGAATTCCCTCGTGCAGCAGGATAGCCACTTTGCCATTTTTGATCGGATAGTTTTTAGTCATTGGTTCACTTTTGATATGGGCGATTTTAGATTTTAGATTGAAGCTAAAATCTAAAATCTAAAATCTAAAATCGATTGGTGTTAGCTGTGATTTGGGATTATTGGTTCAGGGTAAGATCATTCGGATCTTCTCCCAATTCTCGCAATCTGGCCTCTAGTCGCGAGGCTCGCTGGCGTTCCTGTTCCGCTTGCTGTTGAGCGGCTTCCGCTTGTTGTTGAGCGGCTTCCGCTTGTTGTTGAGCGGCTTCCTCCGGCAACAAAACTAAATTGCCAGATTCGTCGAAAAAACGCACCCAAGTCGCTGTTTCTCGATCGACAATTCCTTCCCAAGTGCCCAACCAAAAACCTAACGTTTCGCACCACAGCCAACCCTGCTCGTTGGGCACTAACGGCTGATAGCGCAGGTTGGCATCTAAACGCCATCCTTGCAAAGAATTCGGCTCGAAAGGATCGAAAACAAAGTAATCAGGAGTTCTAAAAACCTGCTCGTAAATATCCTTTTTTTTGCCTGTATCCTGATTTGCCGTTGACGGCGACAGCAGTTCCACAATGACATCCGGGTAACGTCCGTTTTCTTCCCAAACTACCCAGCCTTGTCGGGAAGTATTGCTGTCAACACCCAACACAGCGAAAAAATCCGGGCCTCGGAAATCCTGATTCCGAATCTGTTTAGCGCTGTAATAAATAAACATATTGCCACCGACAAAAAAATCGTTTCGGTTAGCTAAACCTTGTTCTACGGAACGGATTAAAACGGTCATTGCTATACGGTGGCGGTTGCTTTCCATTTCTGCACCATCATCAAAAATTAAATCAGTCGGTGGCTTGTGTTCTTCAAAGAAAAGCTTGGCTTCTCTATCAATTTGCTCTCCTATTGATTCCACTGGCATCATACTATCTCCAGATGTGTTTTGAGCGATACTTCTATTCTACAATCTCAACTAGCTGCACTCCCAATCCCGATCGCCCGTTTGGCAGCAAACACCCATTTTCGACGATCGCACCTGTGAAAGGATCGTCTAATAAATTTAAGTGACTGTCCAAATCCAAATAGTCAGCTAGGGGTGAAAGTTGTGCTGCTGCTGTATTTGCGATCGCGCTATCTGAATAGCAGCCAAACATTACTTGCAAATGGCAGGCTTTTGCTGTGTGAATCATCCGCATTGCTTCAGTCAATCCCCCTGACTTCATCATTTTGATATTGATGCCGTGGACGCAGTGCGCTAACTTGGGTATATCGGAACTATTAAAGCAACTTTCATCCGCAAAAATTGGCAGGGGCGATTGACGGTACAGTTCTGATAATTCATCCATATCGGCGACGGGTGAAAGCGGCTGTTCGACATAATTTATCGGGTATTTTTCCAGCCAGCGACACATTTCGATCGCGCTGTTTAAGCTCCAACCGCCGTTAGCATCTACACTGATTTTAAGGTTAGGTGGTGCTTCCTCTAGCACTGCTATTAACATAGCTTTGTCGGCTTCGATTCCTGCGGGATTTCCTAATTTAACCTTAACGGCGCGGTATTTGATACCTGCTGGATCTTTGCCAAACCAATCGCGCACTCTTTCTCTTGCACCAGAGGGGGAATTAATGCCGATTGTGACGGAGGTGGGGACGATGCGCGATCGATCTAATCCCCACATTTTCCACAGCGGCAAGCCTGCTTTTTTGCCCAGCCAGTCGTGCATTGCCATGTCGATGCCGGCGCGGGCGGCTGAGGGTAAGTTGACCTCTGTTAATACTTGTTCGATTTTTTGGCGATCGAACGGAGTAAACTTTTCTAGCAGCGGTGCGACTTCCTGCAATGCAGCTAGCAGAATTTCGGTACTTTGGGGCCGAGAACCTGTGGAAAACGGCGAAGCTTCTCCCCAACCTTCGATGCCTTCGTGTGCTAATTTTACCCATAAATTCGTACTTTGGGCTGTTGTACCGCGGCTGATGGTAAGGGCAAACCGCTTGCGGACAGTGAAAGTTTCAATTTGAACGTGCATTGTCAGTGATTGGTAATTTTTTGTAGATAAAAATCCGAGGGGGCGGATTGCGCCGCTATTGCCATTTTTAACTTTTTACTTTATAGTTTGATTTTGCTTGTTCTAGTTTATCAAAAACTTGATGAAATTCATTATTTCTGTTTCGCCGAAGAGAGTTGCTTTCTCTCTCAGCATTTGGGTGCTCTTCTTTGCTGTTGCTGGTTGCATCGTACAAGTTCTGCGCTACGGTTTTAACTATCAAGAACGCTGGATTAGTTTGTTTAACTTAGACAGAGAAATAAATTATCCTTCGTGGTACTCGTCATTTACTTTGCTGTTTTGCGCGATTTTGCTAGGTATTATTGCTAGTGCTAAGAAGAAGCAGGGCGATCGGTATTTTGGACACTGGAAAGCGCTGGCGTTGATGTTTGTATTTTTTTCTTTAGATGAAATATTGAGTCTGCACGAAATATTAATTATTAACGACTTGCGAAAGGCACTGAATTTAGGGGGAATTTTTTACTTCATTTGGGTAATTCCTGGGGCGATTTTTGTTGGGGTTACTGCGCTGGCTTATCTCAAGTTTCTCCGGCACCTACCCCGGAAAACAAGGGACTTTTTCTTACTAGCAGGCAGTATATATGTGGGTGGAGCACTTGGCATGGAAATGGTTACTGGCTATTATGCAGATGCGGTAACTAAACGAAACTTGATATACGGTTTGATGGTTTGTGTTGAGGAAATTTTGGAAATGGTAGGGGTGATCGTATTCATCTACGCCCTGCTGTCTTACATCGGTTCCCATCTTGAAACTATTGATTTGCGGTTGAAGATAGTGGATAATCCACAGAGGTAAAACTGACGATAAACCAAGATTATTAACGAAATTGAAATCGCAGACTTTATGGCTATCTACTTCTACACCACTGCCAGCGAATACGGCTGTTTTTCTAATTTTTCCAGTCATGGATTCGAGTTAGACGGAGAATATTGGCCAACTACCGAGCATTATTTTCAAGCACAAAAGTTTCCCAAAACGGCTCATTGTGACCAAATTCGCCACGCAAAAACACCGAAAGATGCCGCAAAAAGGGGACGTGATCGCTCTCGTCCCCTCCGTAAAGATTGGGAAAAAGTAAAAGATGATATCATGCGAAAAGCCGTACTCCGCAAATTTGAAACTCATCCCGAAATTAGAGAAATTTTACTAGCTACTGGCGATGAGGAAATAGTCGAAAATTCCCCTATTGATTACTATTGGGGTTGCGGTAAAGATGGCACCGGCAAAAATATGTTGGGCCAGATTTTAATGGAAGTAAGGGAAATATTGCGAAAACGCACGTCAGAGTAAAACATAACTTAAATTTCCCAAACTAAAGCAGGACTTATTTAATCCTAAGTCCTGCAATGCTCCTAAGCGAGCATTTACTCAATTTTCTTAAATACTGAACTTAAAAATCGGTCTGAGGAACTGTCAAAACTTGTGTCAATCTCGTCGGGCTGTTCTAGTAGAGGGTTTAGCCTCTCCTCAGAGACTGCGAAGCAGGGGAAACGGTAAAAACCCTGCACCACTTTTTTTGTTTTAACAACTACTCTCAACCGGAATTAACTTTTCTCGTCGCAAGTACAGCATTGTTAGCCCGTCGCCTCCCGGACACCGTTCCCCTAAGGTTGGCGATTCACAGGTAAAACAGCAAAACACCTGTTCTGGTTAAAGTTTGTTTTTTATTGATGCTGTATCTTTACTATTGTGTACGATTTGTGGAAAGTGTCAGCAGTGCTACAGAATTCTTTACATTTGTGATTTATTTGGATACAATCGCGCCACTCTGTCGCAGTTGCTGTTGAATTTTGTTAAATTCTTTCTGTTCTGCGCTGAGCAAACTATTGTCGATCGGCGATCGCATATCCCACTGCAATTCGGACAATAACAACAAACAGCCCGCCATAATTATGCCTGTGGTTAGATATTGCCAAGGTGCAACAAAAGTTAATAGAGGGATGCTAAATAAATGAGTTAGTCCAATCAGGAGAAAAGTGCGCGATCGCAAACCTAATCCCGTCAACAAATAGCCGATCGCGCTCAACCCCAACCACAAATCGCACAGATGCAGCAACAAACCTCCCCAACCGGCAAAAATACTGCAATCCGTCAGAACCAAACCAGTTATCATCAAAATCGCCCAAGAGTAAAGAATCCAGCTAACACGCTCGACTCTTACCCAAAACAAAGTCAAAACAGCCATTGCCGCAGTGCCAACTAAAGTCAAACTTGACCACAGAATCGCCTGAAAGCTCCAACTGATAGGGACAAACTGAGCCGTAAAAAAAATCCCCCCTGTCACCAAACCCCAAAGCAGAAAAGTTTGGTCGATGCGGGTATAAAATCCTGAGAAAAGAGTAATATTTCCAATTTGCCAGCGGAGTTGCAACAGGCCTTCGAGGTCTTGTACGTCGAGATGTTCCTGTTTGCTGCGGATTAGGGGTTCGGAGGCGTTGAAAAAGGTCATCCAGTGTTGGGGAAAGTATGAAGTTTTGTGTATTGTAACAAGTCTTAAGGAATATTTTTCAGATTTTTTCTTGTTCCCCGGCTCTGCCTGGGGACGCAGATTTGGAGGCTCTGCTTGCTGTTTTCCTGAGCAACCGAAGAGGCAGAAGGCTGCGTTAAGCTTTGGACTAACGCAGCCTTGAGATTTGAGTTCAAGCAAGTCTCCAATACTTATCTTGTGGAGAATAAATGAAGGCAACATTCACAAGAATTGATCTATCTTTTTTGCCTGTAGAGTAAACTTGCCATGTACCTGTGGGCACCTCCCGCAAATACGGCTTATTTTGCCTTAGCGGGAAGTAGATTGAGTTTGGTGAGCATTTTACTAATTCGGCGGCACGTTCAACATTGCAGCCCATTTCCACCAAAACTGCGATCGGCTGGGTGAACAGATTGAGCTGTTCGCTGTTATAATTAGTCATGAGAAATCCTCGGTCTAAATAGACCATAAACAACATCAGAGTGCTACTGGTTGCAGCCAGTGGCTCCCAAAAACTGATAAGCGATCGAAAGCGTCTCTAGTTACAGCTAGGGGCGCTTGTTTGCTTGTTAAGGGCAGTCTAACACTGCTTTAAAAAATATACAATAGAAATAACGTACATTTATAAAATATATGGTAAATTAAACTTACAAACTTTCAAAACCTTGTACAACAAGCATTTTATCGAAAACGGAGCCACCATAATTTCTCGTTCCCAGTTACTATCTAGGGGGTTGACAGTATGAAAGGTACACTTGTCTCTCGCTTCACGCCCAGTCTGATGAAGCACGAAGATTTAGAGGAGATGTTGGTGCAGCGTCACGATTTGGCAAACGAGCTAGTCGAGTCAATCCGGTTGAGCATCCTCAAGCCAATCAAGCAGCATCACCTATTGATTGGGATGCGAGGTATTGGGAAGACGCACTTAGTCTCGCTAATGTATCACCGCGTTTCCAAAATGGAGGATTTTCAGGAAAAAGTGCTGATTGCTTGGTTGCGGGAGGAAGAGTGGGGCGTCACGTCGTTTCTCGATTTGCTCCTGCGAATTTTGCGATCACTCCAATCAGAATATCCGGCTGAATACAAGGCTGAATTGTTTGATCGGGTAGAATCGCTTTACGGTGAATCGCCCGATAGCGCTCAACAGATAGCAGCAGAATTGCTGAAAGATTTTGCGGGCGATCGCACTCTGCTTTTACTTGTAGAAAATCTGGATGATTTGTTTGAAGGGTTGGCCGACAGAGGGCAGCAGCAATTCCGAGACTATTTAGAAACTTATCATTTCTGTACGATTTTCGCGACATCTCAGCATTTATTCAAAGGAATTGACAATAAAAAAGCGCCTTTCTACAACTTTTTCAATCTCCATTATTTAGAAAAGCTAAATTTAGAGCAAGTTGTCGGCTTATTGAAAAATATCGCTAAATTAGAGGACAACAAAGAACTAGAGTTATTCATAGAAACGCCAAAGGGACGTTCTCGAATCGAAGCCATCCATCACTTGGCTGGCGGCAACCACCGCGTTTATATGATTTTTGCGGAATTTCTGACTCGCGACTCGCTGGATCGACTTGTAAAACCGTTTTTGCAAACCCTGGATGAATTGACGCCCTACTATCAGGCGCGGATGGCTTGGCTTTCGCCGCAGCAAAGAAAGATAGTTGAATTTTTGTGCGATCGACGCGGGGCTGTCATGGTTAAAGAGATTGCCCAACGCTGTTTTATGACGCATCAGACAGCATCGAGCCAACTCAAACAACTGTCAGGAATGGGTTATGTGACGAGCGAATCGATCGGGCGCGAGTCGTATTATGAACTTCAAGAAGTGCTGATGCGCTTTTGCATGGATGTGAAGAAGCATCGGGGCGAGCCGATTAGTTTAATTGTGGATTTTTTGCGGTTGTGGTACACGAAAGAAGAATTGAAACAGCGATTGGAGCGCTTGGGAGTAAATTTTAGTGCGATCGGGAAAGAGCTAGTTGATCTTAGCTCTGAAATAAGTCATTTTAAGTATCAGCTAAATCTGGAAACATTACCGCCTAATAGTCTAGTTGAGCGAGAATATCTGCTGCGTGCGCTTCAGCCACGGACAACAGAGGATTGTGAAGACTCTCGCGTGGCAGCTTGCGTGCAAGAAATTGAAAATTGCAAAAAGAAGAAAGACTATGTTTCGGCTTTGAATCTAGCAAATAAACTGGTGGCAATTCGTGGTAAGGCACGGGATTGGTTAGAAAAAGGACGTTGCTTGGACCATCTCGAACGCTATGATGAAGGTTTAGCATCCTTTGATAGGGCAAGCGAACTTGACCCCAACGATCTGTCGGCTTTGGTTTTACGAGGCTATGTACTCCATAAGCTCAAACGCTACGATGAAGCTTTAGCATCTTTCGATAGGGCGATCGAACTTGATGCTAATAATCAGTTGGCTTGGGCTAAGCGAGGCTATGTACTCCATAAGCTCAAACGCTATGAAGAAGCCTTAGTATCCTACGATAGGGCGATCAAACTTGATACCAATTATCCGTGGGCTTGGGCTAATCGAGGGAGTGTACTCTACAACCTCAAACGCTATGATGAAGCATTAGCATCTTACGATAAGGTGATCGAACTTGATACCAATTATCCGTGGGCTTGGCCTTTACGAGGCTATTTGCTCTACAACCTCAAACGCTACAATGAAGCTTTAGTATCTTACGATAGGGAGATCGAACTTGATGCTAATAATCAGTTGGCTTGGGCTAACCGAGGCAATGTACTCAACGACCTCAAACGCTATGAAGAAGCTTTAGAAGCTTACGATATGGCGATCAAACTTGATGCTAATAATCAGTCGGCTTGGGCTAAGCGAGGCTATGTGCTCTACAACCTCCAACGCTACGATGAAGCTTTAGAATCTTACGATATGGCGATCGAGCTTGACGAAAATAATCTGCATTTTTGGGTTTTACGAGGCATTGTACTCACCCACCTCAAACGCTACGATGAAGTTTTAGAAACTTACGATAGGGCGATCGAACTTGGCGAAAATGATCGGGATGTTTGGGTTTTACGAGCCATTGTACTCAAGAGCCTCAAACGCTATGATGAAGCATTAGTATCTTACGATCGAGCGATCGAACTTGGTGATCGATATTCATATGTCTTCTTCCATCGCGCCATTGCCATTCTCGGATTAAATCGTTGGGATGAAGGCATCGCCGCCTTAGACGACGCATTCCAACGCATTGAATCAGACGATGAAGTTAGTTCTGAATATGCCAATTTAATTATCCGCAACCTATTCGCAAACACGCACGATCCGATAACTAAAACTCGCATTATCAGCCTAATTGCAGTTTACAAAAAATACGAATATCTCTCAGTCTTAGGACAGGGAATCGTGCGAAACATCCCCGCGCTAATGTCAGAAATGGTAAGCGACAAAGCTGCACGCACTTGGTTAGAATTGTGGCAAGAACTAACCAGCAACGACGACGAATTCCAAATTCCCATCCGCCTGCTGAAAGCGGCTGCCCGCTATAAGGAAACAAAGGGCGACAGACGAGTTTTGCTAGAACTTCCCATAGAAGAACGCAATTTATTAGAACCATTGGTGTCAACAAAACCAGAATAAGTAAAACAGGACTTACGCACTCCGACAAAGAAACCGGGTTTTTTACCTAATCTGCCGATTGCAACGAAGTATTTTCGTGAAAAACCCGGTTTCTGGGCCCCCTGCGTAAGTCCTATAAAATAGATATAAAATAGAAATTGATGCTACTAGCAATGGAGTCATCCCCATGACAACAACAATTCCCTCTCAAACTTTGCCAGAAATCATCTACCCAGACAGCGACGGAAAACCCATGTCTGACAATACCAAACAGTTCCAATTAATAGTAAAACTTCAAGGTGGAATAGATGCCTTATTCAAAGACAACGAAAATGTCTTTGTAGCAGGGGATTTGCTGTGGTATCCCGTCGAAGGAGATAACAAAACTCGCCAAGCACCTGATACTATGGTAGTCTTTGGCAGACCCAAAGGTGACAGAGGTTCCTACCAACAGTGGCTTGAAGATAATATTGCGCCACAAGTTGTCTTTGAAATCATCTCCCCCGGCAACCGAATGACAGCAATGTTTAAGCTTTTTAAGTTTTACGATAATTATGGAGTTGAAGAATGTTATTTCTACGATTTAAAGGATAATGAGTTAATGGGTTGGGTGCGAAGTGACGGACAACTCAACTATATTGAATCAATGGAGGGTTGGGTAAGTCCGCGTTTGCAGACACGTTTTGAAACTGCATCGGGAGATTTAGAAATTTATCGTCCTGACGGACTAAAGTTTTTGTCTTATGTGGAGTTATCAAGACAAATCGAACAAGCGCAGCAACAAATGGAACAAGAACGACAACAAATGGAACAACAACGACAGGAGAAAGAGTTAGTACAGCAAAAAGCCGATCGCCTTTCAGAAAAACTCCGAGAAATGGGTATAAATCCAGAGGACATTTGAGATTATAATAGTCCTCGAATCACGGGCGATCGGAAAATGGGTTTTTCACCAAATCTGCGGGCTGTAACGCATCTTATCGTAAAAAACCCGGTTTCTAGACCCCCATATCTTAATTATGCAAAATCCCCGCCAAATAGCCTTTCTCGCACTCCGCGAAGTCCACCGCCGCGGTGCATTCGCAGATGCCGCACTCGATCGCGCTTTCAGCAATTCTCAACTCAACGACCTCGATCGGCGTTTAGTCACAGAATTAGTTTACGGTAGCGTCAGGAGAATGCGATCGATCGACTTTATCATCGACAAACTAGCCACAAAGAAATCCTCCCAACAACCGCCCGAACTCCGCACCATCCTACATTTAGGCTTATATCAACTCGAATATCTCAACCAGATTCCGCCCTCCGCCGCCGTCAACACCACTGTTCAACTAGCAAAAGAAAACGGATTTTCAGGACTCAGCAGTTTTGTCAACGGTTTGTTGCGCCAATACATCCGTTTAAGCGATAACGACTTAAACCCCTTAACAGTTACTAATTATAAATCAACGGTTGAACGCCTAGGAATTCTGCATAGCTTCCCCGAATGGCTGGTAAAATTGTGGATAGAACAAATAGGCGAAACCGAAACCGAACAACTCTGTGAATGGTTCAACCAATCCCCCACAATTGACCTGAGAATCAATCCTTTAAAAAGCTCGATCGGCCAAATCGAAGCTGCCTTCAAAACCCACAACATCTCAACTAGCAGAATCCCACACTTGCCGCAAGCATTAAGACTAAATGGCAGCATCGGGGCAATTCAAAACCTCCCCGGATACAGCGAAGGTTGGTGGACAATCCAAGACAGCAGCGCTCAATTAGTCACCCATTTACTAGGGCCCCAGCCAGGGGAAACCATCATCGACGCCTGCGCCGCGCCGGGGGGAAAAACCACCCACAGCGCCGAATTAATGCAGGATACAGGCACTATTTATGCCTGCGATAAAACCGCCAGCAGACTCAAAAAACTTAAAGAAAATGCAGACAGACTCCAGATGAAATCCATTAAAATTCATACCGGAGACAGCCGCCATTTCCCAGAGTTTGTTAACCTCGCAGACAGAGTTTTACTCGACGCACCTTGTTCTGGCCTCGGAACCCTCCACCGCCGCGCCGACGCCCGCTGGCGCCACACGCCCGAAAACATTCAACAACAATCTCAACTGCAATCGGAATTGCTAGCAAATGCAGCGAGATTTGTCAAGTCCGGCGGCGTATTAGTTTATGCAACTTGCACAATTCATCCCTTGGAAAATGAAACAGTTATTCGATCGTTCTTAGACAGCAATCCTAACTGGCAAATCGAACCGCCAACAATTGATTTACCAGTACAGCCATCACCCGAAGGATGGGTGAAAGTGTGGCCGCACAGACATCACATGGACGGCTTCTTTATGGTGAGGCTAAAGCAATTGAAAAAGGAGTAAAGTCCTTACTCCAAACCGATAGTTTAATATCCCGGTTCTTGATAAGCTGGCTCTTCATAAGCCGGCTCTTGATAAGCTGGCTCTTCATAAGCCGGTTCTTGATAAGCTGGCTCTTGCCACTCGCGATACCGGGGTTGAGGATTGGGATTGTAAGGTACGATCGCACCATCCTCATTCACAATCATCCCCCGAATAATCCTCTTAGGCTCCACCGGTTTAGCCTTAATACTGCCTTTGCGGCCCTCCAACTTCGGCAACTTAGGAAACTTCTCTACCGGCATTCCCTTAACAATTTGACTCATAAAATCGCGCCAATTGTAAGCCGCCGTACCGCTAGTTCCCCAGGTGGGATAATTGTCATCATTCCCTAGCCAAACCCCAGTCACCACCTGTGGAATGTAACCAATAAACCACAAATCCCGGACATTTTCCGAAGTACCGGTTTTGCCTGCTACAGCGCGATCGTTTAAAGCAGCAGGCCCCCCCGTACCGTCTTGCACAACACCCTCCAACATCCAAGTAGTAATCGCAGCACTATCCTTATCCAAAACCCGCTTCGGTTTAAAATTAGCCTGATAAATCACATCTCCCCGCTGATTAATCACCCGCTTAATTCCGTGGGCTTCAATAAAATTCCCTTGCGCGGCTAAAGTACCGTAAGCATTGGTTAACTCCAGCAAATTCACCTCTGAAGAACCCAAAGCCAGGGAATAAATCGGACTCAATTTCGACTTAATTCCCATATCGTTGGCTACTTTGATCGCCGGTTCAAAGCCCACATCCATCAACACCTTCACAGCTACGACATTCACCGAACGTGTCAAAGCATCCGAGATCGATCGCCAACCGCTAAATTTTTTGCCATAATTATTCGGTTGATAGCCATCGATAATAATTGGTTCATCTTCGTAACCGTCATAGGGAGAAAAACCAGCCGCCATCGCCGCGGCATAAACCAACCCTTTAAACGTCGATCCGGGCTGCCGCAAAGCCTGCGTAGCGCGATTAAATTCACTTTCCTTAAAATTTCCACCTCCTACCAGGGCCTTAACTTCCCCAGTCTTAGTGTCCATAGAAACTAAAGCGGCCTGTTCAAAACCCTGACGGCGGCCATCAACTTCGATCGCATCTTTAACCACCTTTTCCGCTATTTTCTGCCACTTCAAATCCACCGTCGTCTCGACAGTCAAACCGCCAGCTTCCAAAGCATCCTCAGAAACATAGCGTGGCAATTCCTTCCGAATGTAACTAGCAAAATAAGGTGCGACTACTTTAAATCGCTTCGGCGGACTTGGTTTAACGGCGATAGGTTCCGCCATCGCCGCCATCGCCTCAGCCTCTGTAATTACCTTCGCTTCCTGCATTTGTTGCAGCACAAGATTGCGACGTTTCTTAGCAATATCGGGATTCACCAAAGGCGAATATTCGCTCGGTGCCGGCGGCAAACCCGCCAAAGTAGCCATCTCTGCCAAAGTTAATTTATCGACTGTTTTGCTAAAGAAAACCAAAGCTGCATCTGCCACTCCGTAGGCATCCGAACCCAAATAAACCAGATTTAAATATCTTTCTAAAACTTGGTCTTTACTCAACTCCCGCTCTATTTTCTGAGCTAAAAGAGCTTCCCGAACCTTCCGCCTAATACTTCTTTCCTGATTCAGAAAAACAACGCGAGCCAATTGTTGCGTAATTGTACTGCCGCCCTGCACTAAATCTCTCGCTATCAAATTAGAAACAATCGATCGCACAATACCTTGATAATCCACCCCGCGATGTTGGTAAAAACGGCGGTCTTCTATGGCAATAAAAGCTTTAACCAACAGTTCGGGAATTTCTTGAAGTTTCAGTTTATCTCTAGTTGCAGGCCCCGACTGCAACAAAATCGTATTATCGGCCGCCTTAATTGTCAGTGTCCCGTCGCGGTTAAAGGCGGACAAATCGTTAACATCTGGCAAACCTTTGTCTAAGGTGTACAAAATCCATAAACCGTAGATTAAAGCGCCCCCGCCTATACTTGCCACACCTAAACTTATCCAAAATCTAGGGCGGCGGGGGATACGTTTTTTAGTATTTTCCTGCGGTGCGCTATTTTCCTGTAGTGCCGTATTTATCTGCAGTTGGGTGTTCGGCGATGCGCTATTTTCCGGCAATTCGCTACTATCCGATTTTTGGGGTGATTTAGTTCCCAGCAAACTTAATCCCGGCCGCAACAATTCTTTTCCCTTGGTTTGCAAGCTGGTAACTTGAGGTTCAATTTCCAACCAAGCAATTAAGCGCTTCAACCCTTGCCAATTGCGATTGACTATTGGATATCGAGCGTATTCTGGCTCTAAATATTCTGACTCTAAATATTCTGACTCTAAATATTCTGACTCTAAATATTCTGATTCTTGTAGAGGTGCAGCATCTTCTGATACCACATACTCGGATCGCTCATCCCTTGTCCGTGTAGAAAATTCCGCCTTGGATTCCGGCGAGTTGAGCTTATTGCCCTTCGCATCCTTCGGCGGTTCTCGATCGGAATTACCGCTTATTGCGTTAGTGACTTTGCTCAATGTATCTTTGATATTTGAGAAAAATTCTGCCACGATCAGACCTTCAAACCTCATCAAGTCCGATTAAAAATTAAAAATTAAAAAAGCTAGCCTTCTTCAATTCTTAATTTTTAATTCGACATTTTTTCTTGAATAACACGCTGCCTTGAATTAGCTTTTTTGAATTAAAAACTTTTTAATTCAAAACTAAAAATTCAAAACTTTTCTTAACGCTGCAGAACTTGGTATTTTTTTGAGAGGTGAATTAGATTTTTTGAATTCAAAATTTTTTAACTCAAACCTCAAAACTCTGCTTAACTCGCATGACCCAGTGCCAATGCGGCTACCAGCATACCCAAAACCAGGAAAGGCTGAGCACTTGCCTGATATTTAACATCATTTTCCAGGGGATTACGCAAAAAGTACATATCCTGAAAAGTAATTTGGGGAATTATCAGCAACAGCAGAATGACAGCGTAAAGGTTTTGGTGGATGCTGATCAGGTAGCCTGCAATCCCAGCTTGAAAGATGTCGATCATCAACACGCAAATCCAAGCTGCGGTGCTGATGCCAAACATCACTGGCAAAGATTTTAACCCTAATTGCCGATCGCCCTCAACACTTTTGAAATCGTTGACGATTGCAATCCCCAGCCCTGCCAAACTGTAAAACAGGGTCAAAATCATAATCGTCGGATCTAGTGTACCAAACAAAGCTTGACCCGCCCACCAAGGCAGGGCAATGTAGCTAGCACCCAGGGCATAATTTCCCAACCAGCCATTCTGCTTCAGTTTCAGCGGAGGCGCAGAGTAGATATAAGCTAGAAACGCGCCGCCGAGAGTCAAAACAGTCATTATCGGGAATTCATGACCCGCCCACAAGTCTAGAGCATAAGCCACCCCAATGCCAGCCGCTAATAATACCAAAATTTGCGTTACTACTTGGGGAATCGAGATGATACCGGAGGGAATCGGACGGTAGGGCTCGTTAATGGCGTCGATTTCGCGATCGTAAAAATCGTTCAAAGTTTGAGTGTACCCGGTCAGCAACGGCCCTGACATCAACATACAAGCTGCTGCGATCAAGAAATTCTCTAGGTTCCAAACATAGTTTCCAGAAGACGCCGCCCCGCACACCACGCCCCAAATTAGGGGAATCCAGGTAATCGGTTTCATCAATTGCAAGCGAATCTTCCAGATGGAAGTTTCCCCACTAGCGGCCCCTTTCATGCCCAACAGTTGCCTAGTTTTGGCACTGCGGTTTTCGGTAGCAGCACTTTCCGGTGCAGCTTCTGGGGAGATTTGGGATGGAGGAGAGTCAGACATAATTTGATGTTAGCGGTACTGCTACTATTGTGTCGTTTTGCATTTCAATAATAATTCAGATAGCTTACCACTGATATTTAAGGCAGATTCTTGAAAACTTACCCTGGCTTGGAGTTGATGCTCAGGAAAAGTAGGAGTTTCACAATATATTGAGATATCATTTTTTTGTGGAAATGTCAAGAGGATAAATACTTTTTTTATAATTTCGCTGAGCCCGCCTGCAGGGGGAGATTTTTTTACCAGCAGGTGCATTTAATGTCAATTACCAGGAGGCGATCGAGTTTTTTGCCATACTACCCTTGAATCATCTCATCTGGCAGAAAGTCAATCGATTTTAGATTTTAGATTTTAGATTTTAGATTTTAGAGATGCTACCGCTTCTTTGATCGGGTTGAAATTGCCACTTAAGCAAGCCCAGGAGAATTACTACCAGATTACTCTCTAAACTCCGGGGTTCACTTCGCCCCAGGTCTTCTATTTCTGCAATCAGATTTTCCCAGTCGATGTTTGAAAAGTCGCGAACCCGCAACTTTTCCACAGATTTTTTTGCCATAAGCTGTTCGTGGTAACAACTGCAAATTAACAAATATGGCGGTAGGAATCAAAAGGCAGTCCCGTCCGCCGCTTGACTTCGACAACTGATTTGTAAGCGCCTTTTCTCTGCCTTTCTCTAACTATTTTTTCCGCAACATATCGATCTAAACCGCTGGCGATCAACTCTTCCGGCGAAAGAATATTTAACCGTTTCCAAGTAAACTGCAATTCTTTTTGATAATTGTAGCTGAAGCAAATCATCGGGGCGATTCGTCTGACGTGACTTTCGGGAACTCCGGCTATTTCTGATAACTCTTCGGCGTGGGTAAAAATGTAGCCTTCGTTTTGCAAAGATTCAATATCGTTGGCGTAGACGATCGGCAAACCCAAGATTCTGACCATATCGTCTTTGGTACACTCGTTAATATCTATTTTGCCGCGCACGTTTGCTAGTTCTTCGGCATTTGTCGCAGTTGCAGGAACCAGTAAGCCTCTAGGTGCGGTTTTGATCAGATAGCGCTTTTTCAAACTAAAAGCAGTAACAATTTGAGCGATCCAAACGATCGTACCCAAATTAGTTGAAGAAGATACCGCTAGTGCTGCTAAAGTAATTGCAACACCCCATCCCATCCAACTACGAATATTTGACTTTTGACCTGCATAGGCGATCGCCAATCCGCCGAAGTAGGGAATAAAAGCATACCACACCCAGTTGGGAGTTTGACGCAGCCAGTATAAATCTTGAGACACTTTAATTTTATCCTTAAATAGTTGCGCTCTCACACTTATTTCAATGCCACTTTTTTAAGAGTGGGCTTCCTTCTTCCTTCTTCCTGACATCCGTTACATCCCGTACATTGCTCGTTGCCGAACTTCCTTCTTCCTGACATCCGTTACATCCGTTACATTGCTCGTTGCCGAACTTCCTTCTTTCTGACATCGGTTACATCTCGTACATTGCTCGTTGCCGAACTTCCTTCTGAATTACAATTCTCGCAACAGTTTTTGGCGTTTTTCTTCATATTCTTCGGCGGTAATTGCACCCATATCGTAAAGTTTTTTCAATTCGCCGATCGCCCCGGTTACATCTTTTGCCGCTCTGAGGGCATACCCCGACGGCAACGTGCCACCATTGTACTGAACCTGAAAAGCTTGTTCCGACATCAGCAGCAGGCCTATAAAATCGAAAAATGCGAGCAGTGACGGAATTAATGTCCAAGAAAATAGCAAGTATAATACCCCTGCTAAGTTATTGCCCAAATAAAATTTGTGAACTCCGAAACCTCCTACAAAGAAAGCTAACACAACTGCTACGGTTTTATCTTTTACCATTTTTACTTCCCCAGTTTTTTATTTTAACTTCTGCGATCGACCTTTAACCCTCGACCTTTAACGATCGAGCTAAGTAATCTTACTAATTTTTACTCATTTATTTGGGTTTTTGCGAAACTTAGACATCGCAAAATACAGCAGAACTATACCGACTTGAGCTTGTAGAATGACCAAGTAGCCTCTCAAGAAATAATTTAGTTCGCTGCCTGAATTGAGAGAAAATATTAAAATGCCCAAGGCTGCGTAGGGTGCGAAACGCATCCAACTCGGCGTTCCCTCTAACTTGCGGCTGTTCAAATTGCTCATTGGGTTTAAGCCTCATCCTAAATTAAAATTTAGCTATAAATTAGCCGGATTGTCAACTTCCGTTTGGTGCGATCGCCCGCGCCAGTCTCTCAATCATCAGCCCACAAGATATTACTTCCATGTTAAACCAGGTTTTTCCGCTAAAGTAAGCGACCGGGGCGGGTATATCTGGATCTGTGGCTGATATTACAGATTAGGATGAACCCGCCCCTAATGAAATTCCGGTTATTTTACCGGACTAGATATCAGGGGCGCACCGATCACCCTAATGCTGTTTTTGGCAAGAGTCGATCGCCTGCAGGAAAACTGTCAAAAAAACCCGATTAATTCACAATTATTAACAACCCCCCAAATTAACTCGCGCCGCCGCCCAAAAGAAACAGACTCAGGAGAGTACCGCTGTTCCAAAGACTGTGGAGAAGCATAGGAGCCAGGAGATTGCGAGATCGCGTGTACACAAACCCCAAAACCGCACCCAAAGTCGCCAAAGGCAGAATCTCAGAGACACTCAAGTGAGCCACAGCAAACAAAAAAGCAGAAGCTGCGATCGCCCCCCAAACAGGCAAATAGCGAGTCAGAGAAGGCAGCAGAAAGCCCCGAAACACGATTTCCTCAAAAACCGGAGCCGCGATCGCAGCAGTGCCGAAAAACACCGCCAAAGCCACGTTGTCCCGACCTTCGAGAACGATCGGCAAAATCGGATTACTGCCACCTTGTCCCTGCCAAAATTGCTGATTAATCAGCGACACCAAAACTACCAAAGGCAAAGCAACAAAATAGCCGCCAAAACCCCACAAAAACCAATTTCCCCCCCAATTAATCCGAAACCAACCTTCCGGCAAAGGCAAAAAAGACTTGACCGAAAAATACAGTACCGAAAGCCCCCCAGCCGACAGCAACAAATAAGTAGCAAAGATATAAAAAGCCTTGTCGCGCGGGTCAAAAGTAGCAGGATTGAGTTTTAAAACAGCCAGAGAAACCGGCAGCAACAAATAGGGAATCAAGATTTGGCCGACAAAGAAAAAGCCGACCACAAGTACCTGCCAAACAATCTCACCGTCCCAAGGCACATCCCAAGTCAAGCTCGCATTTCGCGCCAACACCGGGCCGGAACCTGCTGTATCTAACTGCTTCCGCTGCAACAGCCACTGCACGGTCAAACCAACCAGCAAAACCGTACCAATACAAAGTGCGATCGCCGGAACGCCCACTATAATTGCCAACTTTTCTACAGCTTGCTGGGCAATTACTTGCTCTGCTGCTTGCAGCGCCACCAGCTCTTTAGAACGTTCTTGCAGCTTGTAAAGTTGAGCGAGAGCGCGATAGCGAAACCAGCCATCCAAAGACTTTTGAATGCGCGGCTCGGCATCCGGCAGTAGTTGAGCCGGATTGCTCCAAATTCCAGTTAAAACTTGAGCAGTTACCACAGAAGAATCGTCATCACTTTTAGTTTTGTAGCGCTCAACTAAATTTGTCCAAGTTTGGATAGCCGCCTCAGTTTTGCCACTGCTTACCTGCAAAATTCCCAATCGCAAGTCAAGTTCGTTTAGCAGCACTGACTGTTGATTGATCGACTCTGACGCAGCCTTATTTGGAGCCAAATTCAGAGTATTATCCTCAGACTTAGAGGCGATGGCAGACTGAATTTGTTTAACTTGTGCTTGAGTTGTTTCGAGAGTTTTGCGAGTCGAGTCTCGCGCTTCTTGATATTGCGTCAAAGCCGTATTTAAAGGATCTGCACCGACAATATTGTTGCGCGCCGAACTTAAATTAGCACTCTGATTATTTTCTCCTTGCCACTCCGAGGCGTGCAGCAGCAAATTTGTCTGGTAGAGTTCCAGCCGACTTTGAATTTGCGGCTGATTCCAACTAGCAAGTAAAGATAAACCGACTAGGGCGATCGCGATCGCCGTTAAAATACCTAAAATAACCCGCTTCAGTGTCATTACTGCTTTTCCGTCCCGCGCGAATCCGTGGCTAAATCTTTTCCGTCTTTAATCATAGGTCGTTGCAGACGAGAGTATCCCGACAACTGGTAAAATTTCACTGGCTCATCTTTTTGACTCGCCTCAACAAGACTTACGCCACAAATCCTTGACTCGCCATGTATGGGTAAGGCGTGCACCGCGCACCCGAAGCGCGGTAACAGGCTAAATCTAAAATCTAAAATCTAAAATCTAAAATCGAATGACTCGCATTATCTTAGTCCGTCACGGCAAAAGCACCTACAATCAAGAACGCCGCATCCAAGGCCGCCTCGATAAATCAATTTTGACAGAAGCAGGCCGCAGTGCCGCCCTGCAAGTAGGCGACACACTCAGCAGTATCGCCTTTGATGCCGCCTATACCAGTCCCCTGCAACGAGCCAAAGAAACAGCGGAAATCATCCTGTCGCGCTTGACAAATCCGCCACAACTCCAGCCAACTGATAATTTGATGGAAATCGATTTGCCTCTGTGGGAAGGAATGTTGCGCCAAGATGCGATCGACAAATTCCCCGAAGCATATCAGCAGTGGCAAAGACAGCCAGACAAATTTTCCATGAAACTGCCATCTGTGGATGGCGAAATCGAACACTTTCCCGTATTGGCAATTTTTGCTAACGCCCGTCATTTTTGGCAAGAACTTTTATCGCGTCACCAGGACGGCACAATTCTAGTAGTAGGTCACAACGGAATCAACCGCGCTCTCATCGCCACCGCGTCGGAAATTACCCCGGATTACTATCAATCAATTCAACAGTCAAATTGCGGAATTAGCGTCATTAATTTTGGAACTTCCCCTGTTCCCAACGACGCACTTGGAGAGCCAAAAAAGAAAGTTCCAGTTCAATTAGAGTCGGTGAATTTAACTTCCCATACCGGGGAAATTTTTCCCAAACCGAGGGACGGACACCAAGGCCCGCGCTTGTTACTGGTGCGTCACGGCGAAACCGACTGGAATAAAGCAGGTAAATTTCAAGGGCAAATTGACGTGCCTCTCAACGATAACGGCCGCGAACAGTCCCGGCGGGCGGCAGAATTTCTCAAGGATGTAAACTTAGATTTTGCGATTAGCAGTTCGATGCTGCGCCCGAAAGAAACTGCGGAAATTATTCTCAAATATCACGGCGGTTTGCAACTGGAACTGCGCGATGACTTGAGAGAAATCAGCCACGGACTTTGGGAAGGAAAATTTGAGTCAGAAATCGAACAATCCTATCCGGGTTTGCTAGCAGAATGGAAAACATCTCCTGAAACAGTGCAAATGCCGGAAGGAGAGAATTTGCAGCAAGTTTGGCAGAGAGCGATCGCAGCTTGGCGCGAAATTGTACAATCTGTTTCTGGTACTGGGATTGTAGTTGCTCACGATGCCATTAACAAAGCAATTCTCTGCCACCTATTCGGTTTGGAACCAGAACATTTCTGGAAATTCAAACAAGGAAACGGAGCCGTTAGCGTGATTGATTATCCCCACGGCCCCGATGGTTTGCCGGTATTACAAGCGATGAATGTCACAACTCATTTGAGCGGCGGCGTTTTTGACAAAACAGCAGCCGGAGCACTCTAATTAGTAAAGTGCTGAGCGCGAACCCGTAGCGGAAGGAACGCCCACCGCTACGGGTTCGCGCCTGAAAAATGTTTGAATTTGGATAACAACCGCGCCCGACGCTTAGGAAGTTCTTAATTCCTGAAACTAATGCCGTGGATTGCTTCTTCCATCTTCCTGAGCTCCATTACATCCGTTACATCCGTTACATAATCCGTTGCCGAACTTCCTTCTTCCTTCTGTTATATGAGCCGCGAACTGCTACAAAATGTACGAGTGCTAGATCCAGTTTCAGGGAGCGATCGCATCGCTGATATTCTAATTACCGAAGGCCAGATCGAAGCCATTGCAGAAAAAATTGCTGAGTTTCCCGCTGAGACCCAAGTGCGGGATTGCCAGGGACTGATTTTGGGGCCGGGGCTAACTGATATCTACAGTCACAGCGGAGAACCGGGTTTTGAGGATCGAGAAACCCTGGAATCTTTGATGCAGGCTGCGGCGGCTGGGGGTTTTACGCGAGTGGCGATTTTGCCGGATACCTCGCCACCTGTTGACAATTTGGCCGGTTTAGCTTTGTTGCAGCAACATATCCGCAATTTGCCGCCCGGGCTGCCCAGCTTGTATTTTTGGGGAGCGCTGACAGCGGGCGTTAAAGGGCAGCAGATGGCAGAGTTGGGCGAGCTGGCTTCCTGTCCAGTGGTGGGTTTTGCAGACGGTTTACCGCTGTCTAATCCGGCTCTGGTGAGGCGTTTGCTGGAGTATATCAAGCCTTTGGGCAAGTCTGTGGCTTTGTGGCCGTGCGATCGAACTTTGGCAGGAAATGGCGCGGTGAGAGAGGGTGCGCTGTCGGTACGCTTGGGTTTACCAGGAATTCCGGCGAGTGCGGAAACTTCGGCTTTGGCGGTAATTCTGGAGTTGGTGGCATCTGCGGACACTCCGGTGCACATTATGCGCGTTTCTACAGCCCGCAGCGTGGAATTGATTCGAGATGCGAAGGCGCGGGGTTTGCCGGTGACTGCGAGTGTGACTTGGATGCACTTGCTGTTGAATGTCGGGGCAGTTTCAGGAAACTCTAAAGATTCCGGCGGGAAAAATGCTCTGACTGCTTCGTTGCCCTATGATCCGAATTTACGCATAGAACCGCCGTTAGGGAATCTCAGCGACCAATTAGCGCTGATTCAAGCTGTGAAAGATGGCGTAATTGATGCGATCGCGATCGACCACAACCCGCATACTTATGAGGAGAAAACTGTGGCTTTTGCTGATAGTCCGCCCGGGGCGATCGGCTTGGAATTAGCTTTGCCTTTACTATGGCACGGACTGGTAGAAACTGGCGAATTTTCAGCTTTAGAACTGTGGCGAGTGTTGAGCGCAGGCCCTGCCGTTTGTCTCGGACAAACTCCCCCCATCGTTGCGCCGGGAGTCTCTGCTGAGTTGATTTTGTTCGACCCGGAAATGAGTTGGACTGTTGACGGGCAAAGTCTGAAGTCGCGATCGGCAAATACGCCTTGGTTGGGACAAAAAATAGCAGGAAAAGTTGTGCAAACTTGGATTTATTGACGGTTGGAATTGGGACTTATTTAACGAACCGCGAAGGGCGCGTTAGGCGAAGCCGCGCGTAAGCGCTAGGGCGCGAAGGAAGAGAAAGAAGGGAAAGAAGAAGAGCGGTAATTTGGTAAGTGGAAGCTTTTGATAAGGCAGGGTAAATACATGATTGCTGTCGTTCCTTCGTGGAATTCTCCACCGCTAGACTTGACATTGGATCGGGGCGAAATTCATGTTTGGCGCGTTTCTCTAGCTCAAACTGAATCTTGCTTGGAGAGTTTACAGCAGACTCTCTCAGCAGACGAGCGGACAAAAGCCGAGAGTTTTCACTTTCCCAAAGGTCGATCGCAATTTATTGTCAGTCGTGGGACACTCAGAGCGATTCTGAGTCGCTATCTTAACATAAATCCTCACATTTTGCGCTTTGACTACAATCCCTACGGCAAACCCTCTATCATCGCCGCCCAAGGTGGAAATACCCTGCGTTTCAATTTGTCTCACTCAGGAAACATTGCTCTAATTGCGATTACCAAAAATCGAGATATTGGTGTCGATATTGAAGGCATAAATCCAAACTTTCCTTGCCTAGAAATTGCTGACAAGTTTTTTTCACCCTTAGAATACTCTGTGTTGCTTTCGCTTCCAGAACATCTCCAACCCAGAGCTTTTTTCACCTGCTGGACTCGCAAAGAAGCCTATATCAAAGCAGTCGGCAAAGGACTTTCTATTCCCCTGAATCAGTTTGATGTCACCCTAGCACCAGGAGAACCTGCCGCGCTGTTAAATGTTGAAGACAACCCCGAAGAAGCATCGAGATGGTCTTTAATTGAATTAATTCCCAGTTCAGATATGGTGGCGGCTGTTGCGGTTGCAGGAGATTGCTGGAAACTTCATTGTTGGGAGTGGACGGGGGAGTTTTGATTTATATCAATTCCGGTTGCACCGGAATTATTGTTGACTGTTGACTGTTGACTGTTGACTGTTGACCGGGCGGATCGAAAACTGAATGGTTGAGTGTTAACTGTTGACTCTATTTTATTATTCCGATGCAACCGGAAACGATATTATGCTGAGATGTTGCACCATTCTCAATAAGCTTTTTATGAACAGGCTTTCCGGCCTGTTCCACAAGAAAATTCACTCTTTGTGGAACAGGCCGGAAAGCCTGTTCTTGAGAATGGTGCAAGATGTGAGTTTATACCGATCGCCAAAGGTAAAATATCACGGCAATGGTCACTACAATAGGTCTACGGGTTGAGCCTTCAAGTTCTTGCATTGCGAACTCTACATAGACCAATAAGGACACAACAATGTTGTGCCCCTACGTTTATTTGACTGCAATTTGCCACTCTACAACTGATTTAATAATTTAACCAAATCGATAGCCAAACCCTCGTACCGTAATGATATATTCCGGTTGGGCCGGATCTATTTCCAACTTTTCGCGCAGCCAGCGGATGTGAACATCAACTGTTTTGCTGTCTCCGATAAAATCTTGACCCCAAATTTTTTCCAGCAACTGATCACGAGACCAAACTCGCCGGGGATAACTCATAAATAGTTCTAGTAAGCGAAACTGTTTAGGAGAAAATTTGACTTCCAGACCACGAACCAACACGCGGCACTCTTCAGGATACAAAGTTATGCTCTTATATTGCAGCATCATCGGTTGTCGCAAATGACCGAGGCGCTGGCGTCGCATCAGCGCCCGACAGCGAGCGATAAACTCCCGCATTCCAAAAGGCTTGGTCAGATAATCATCCGATCCGGCTTCTAGATAAAAAGCGCAATTGTTGGCACTTCCTCTAGCACCGATAATCAAAATAGGGACGGGATTTCCTTGATGCCGTAACATTCGACACAGATCCAAACCGTTAATTGAATCCATAATTAACAGGTTAAAGGCAAATTCACCGTGGTATGACGAAGCAGCCTGTACAGAAGGCAAAGCGTTGCGCCCGTCGCTAGTAACCACCACCTCGTAGCCCTGTTCTTTAAGGGCTAAAGCTAGCATTTCCCGCAACAGATCTTCACCTTCCAATAACAAGATACGGCCGGCTTGTCCAACAGCCAACCTTGAAGGACTTTCGCTTAATTCAGCAGAAGACATAAATATCAGTGGGAGTGATGTTTGTATGTGGCTAGCGCGAGGTACCTTCTTCAGTAGCTGAGGTACTCTCGCGCTGCGATCGCTTGTACGATCGCCATTTGTTTGATCGCTTAGAATCTTTCGCCAGCCCATCCTACAGGCACGCGCTCGACCTTTGCTACTTGCTCGTGTAAGGAATACAGCCGTAGAGCAGTTGTCGGAACCGCGCTGTCTGCCTGCGTCCAGGCCACAGAAGTCTGGTCATTTTTCGGGGTCGGTGTTAATTTCATAAAACATTGCCCGCTGTTAATTGACCACGTAACACCCAATCTAGAGGGATATGCTTGTTATACTACTCTTAAAAGGTTATTAAAAGGTAAAGTTTTGGTTATTAAGTGGTTAAATTATTAACGTTAAGTAATATAACGGTAAAGGTGCGATCGCACTTTAAGAGCTTTTTTTAATAATACAATAATAAGTTGCCCCAAAGTCCTTTTTTTTCCCGTGCCGGCTACGATCGACGATAGCAAGTAAAAATTCTGTAGACTGCCTATCATGTTGCTGCATTTGAGTACCTGGCCCGAGGTAGAAGCTTATCTCGAAAGCTCCCGAGGCATAATTATCCCGATCGGCTCCACGGAACAGCACGGGCCCACCGGCTTGATCGGGACTGACGCCATTGCTGCCGAGGCGATCGCCCGCGGTGTCGGCGAAGCTGCCAATGCCTTAATCGGCCCCACAATTAATGTCGGGATGGCCTTGCACCACACCAGCTTTCCCGGCACAATCAGCTTCCGACCCCAGACTCTAATACTGGTAATCAGGGATTATATCACATCTTTGGCAAAAGCGGGATTTGAGAAATATTTCTTCATTAACGGTCATGGTGGCAACATTGCGACAATGAAAGCAGCATTTTCCGAGACATACGCGCATTTGTCAGACTTGCATTTACCCAATGCCGATAAAATCCAGTGTCAAATCGGCAACTGGTTCATGTGCGGTTCAGTTTACCAACTAGCAAAAGAATTATACGGAAACCAAGAAGGTTCCCACGCCACCCCCAGCGAAGTCGCCTTAACCCAGTACCTTTATCCAGAAGCAATAAAGCAAGCTCAGCTTTCGGAACAAGTCGGTTCCGGACACAAAATTTACGGTGCCGCTGACTTCCGCCGCCGATTTCCCGACGGGAGAATGGGTTCAAATCCGGGCTTAGCAACCCCCGAACACGGTCAACAGTTTTACGAATTAGCAGTCAAAGAATTGACTAATAATTATTTGGAGTTTTTAAGTTCCGATTAACGTTTTTTCTTCTCGTTACCAGCCAGCTCCTGGTAACGAGTAAACATCTCAAACTATTCTATAGTTTACAGTTATGAGTGAGTCAGCGACATGATATTTCATCTGTCTAAAAAAGGCTATATCTCCCGATTAACCACCGGGAGAATATCAAAACTATTCCACAATCCAAGGAGTTAAACAAGGTGTCCAAGCACTCAATTCTTCTTCCTTGAACCAAAGGCTAATTTCCGCACGGGCAGTCTCGACAGCATCAGAACCGTGAATGAGATTACGGCCGACATTGACGGCAAAATCGCCCCGAATTGTCGCAGGTTCTGCATTCAGAGGATTTGTGGCGCCAATGATTTTTCTCGCCGATGCCACAACGCCGTCGCCTTCCCAAACCATCGCCACTACAGGGCCTGAAGTGATAAAGTTTACCAATCCAGCAAAGAAGGGTTTTTCTTTGTGAACATCATAATGTTGTTCCGCTAGTTCGCGACTCGCCGTCATCAGCTTCATGCCAACTAACTTAAAGCCCTTGGCTTCAAAACGACCGATAATTTCGCCAACGAGTCCGCGCTGTACGCCGTCGGGCTTAATCGCTAAAAAAGTCCGTTCCAAGATTAACTCCTATAATTGTGTTAACTGATCCAAAAGATAGAGTAACTCAGAACGCACCTAAAGGCAATTCTGAGAATGGGAAATTGTTATTTTGAGACTTATGGCCACAGGAAGAAGGAAGAAGGAATAACAAGAGGGAAGAGGAAAGAGGGAAGAAGCAATAAAACCAAGGGTTAAAGAAACCGGGTTTCTCAGAAAAATTTTTGTTGAGCAGCGATGAATCTGCAAAGAAACCTGGTTTCGAGACTCCTATGCGTCTAGGACTGATTTGCAGGCAGCATCCCGATTTTGTAAACACCATTTTTTAGGAGTTCGAGCAGAATGCTCACTTGCCTAGATAAGCTAATCAGCCTTTAACTTGCCTGTCAAAAAATAATCTAACTTTTGTGGGGTCGCTTTGAGCAATGCCTGAAATATGCAATCTAAATGTAGAACATTTTATCTCTAGTGAATCAGATGCTCGAACTTCTGGCACAATATGATACAAGTCACAATTTCCTGTGACTGCCAACACTCTTACCTATGATCTAAAATACAAATATGTATGATAATAAACACAATTATTTATGCTCGATAATATAGATAATTAACGGAGGTATGAAGATTATCTTGACAGCAACCATTTAGGCGAAAAAAGTATGAAAGCCATTGTAGCATTCATTGAACCCAAAAAGCAAGAGTTTGCAAAATTGCCCTTGTTTGACTTTCTAGCCAACAAAGATATTCACGCGAATCAACGACTAATTTTTGCACCTGTACTCGCTCCTTTGGCTGTGGGCTTGAGCGATTTAAATAAATATGTGCTGCGAGAATCTTCTAGTAATAACAACGTTCAGGAACTCATTAATAAATATACTTATAAAAAAAACTATTATTGGCACGACTATCTAGAATACCTAGAGGAGCTGGGCTTAAACCAATTAATGAGTTACGGCGATTTCAGAATGCTTTGGGGTGAAGAAACTAAAAAAACTCGATCGCTTTGTTCAGTGATCGAACGCTACGCTTGGAAAGCCTCTCCCATTCAGAAACTGGTGTTAGTGGAAGTCCTCGAAGGCACTGCCCAAGTTTTTTTTGAGGCGGCGCTAGCAGTGGTAATGGAATTACAGCAAATTAACCAAAAAGAATCTGTTGATTTTGGAGGTTCTTATGGGGGTTTAGAAAATTATCACCTTTTAAACACGCCAGAGATGTTGCAAATTTTAGCAGAGATCAAACTTACAGATGCGGAATACCAAGCAGCTTTAGAATTAGCACAAAACTTATTTGAACTGTTTACAGAAGCGATGAACGAGCTGTTTCAACACAGCCAAACAAATTCTTGCAAGACTGTGCTGCAAATATCCTCAATTTCTGCCTTCGCTCATTGCCCGATCGACTGTCTCGATATTTGTTAGTTTAAACAATCACTAAATTATCTCGGTGTACCGCCGTTTCTACGCCTGCATAGCCTAAAATCTCAGCAATTTTCTCTGATTTGCAGCCCTGGATTTGTCTCAGTTCTAAACTGCTATAATTCACAAGTCCTCGAGCAATTTGCTTGCCGGCTGCATCGCACAACTGCACGGAATCATCAGCTTGAAATTCTCCTTCTACTTGAGCAATACCCGCAGCTAAAAGCGATTTTCCACCGTGGGAAATTGCCTTGACAGCACCCGCATCTAAATATAGTTTTCCTGCTGGAATTAGCACGTTAGCTATCCAGTGTTTGCGAGCGTTTACAGGGCGCGGTTGAGGCTCGAATTGAGTACCGATCGACTCTCCGTTGAGTATTTTCTCGATATTACCAGGAAAGCAGCCGTCAGTGATGACAGTCCGCACTCCCGATGCAGTTGCTATTCTCGCCGCTTCAATTTTTGTCACCATTCCGCCGGTTCCCCAACCGCTGCGGGAATCTCCTGTTTGCACCTGAAATTCTGTTAGCTGTGCCATACTTTGGACTAGGGCGATCGGCTGCGCGTCTGGATTGCTGCGCGGATCGGCGGAATACAGCCGATCGACATCTGTGAGCACAAACAACCAATCTGCTTCTACCAAACTCGCTACTAGCGCCGAAAGCGTGTCGTTATCGCCAAATTTGAGCTCGTCTACCGCTACTGTATCGTTTTCATTGACGATCGGAATCACGCCCAACCTGAGCAATTGCTGAAAAGTATTGTAAGCGTTAACATAACCGTTACGCTGCACTAAATCGCCCCTGGTGAGCAATACTTGAGCGATCGGCTGTTGCAGAGTAGTAAACAAGTCATCGTACACCCGCATCAGCCGCCCTTGGCCCACAGCCGCCACAGCCTGTTTCAGAGCGATATTTCGCGGGCGTTCCGTCAAACCCAAGCGCGCGCAGCCAACCCCAACTGCACCCGAAGAAACCAAAACTACTCGATGGCCTTGCTGCCGCAAATCAGCTAAAATTTCGACCAATGCAGCAATAGTTGAAAGAGCTAAGTTTCCTGTAGTCGATCGAGTCAGAGTGGAAGTTCCAATTTTAACAACAATAGTTTGAGTCTGTTGTCTGTTGACTGTTGACTGTTGACTGTTGACTGTTGACTGTTGACTGTTGTCTGTTGCCATTAGTTACCAATTCCCAATTCCTAATTACCAATGCCCAATGCCCAATGCCCAATTTTAATCTTTAATTTTCAGAGATGCCCCCAAAGCTTGAGAAACCCAAACTTCAAAAGAGCGCACCGGATACTTGCGAAGCGCATACCCAGCATCAATCATTGGTTCCACTAAAATAGTAAACATACCCAAACGATTGCCTGCTAAAACATCAGTAAAAAGTCGATCGCCCACCATCGCCACCTGTTCCACCGGCAAATTCATCGCATTAATAGCCCTTCGCAACTTGCGGCGCGACGGCTTAGCCGCACCCGTGATGTAAGGTAGATTCAAAGACTCAGCAATCCGACCGATCCGAGTCTGACTTAAATTATTGCTCGCCAACCATAGCGATACTACGGGTTTTATTTCTTCCACCCACAGGGTGAGTTCAGGAGAAGCATTCATTGCTGTGATGGGAACGAGAGTTTCGTCCACATCCAAAACTAATCCTTTAATATTATATTCCTGAAGAATGTCAGCCGTTAACTTCATGACTGAATCGCCTAAAACTAAGTCAGGCTGTAGTATTTTACCCCAAGTCATAATGATTTTAGATTTTAGGTTTTAGATTGACAAATAAGAAATTGGAAGTTAAAGATTAAAAAAGTAAAAAATCAAAAGTGAATAATTATTGCTTTGGCTTTGTGACTTTTGACTTTTTACTTTTGTATTAGTCATTGCCCATCTATTGAGTTGATCGCACTTTTTGGTCAACTTGAGCCACAGCAGCATTGTGTTCGGCCAGGGTGCGACTGAAAATGTGAGTGCCGTCGTACCGCGCCATAAAGTACAGGTATTCTGTATTTTCAGGAGTCAGAGTCGCTTCCAGACTGGCGATTCCCGGAGATGCGATCGGAGTTGGTGGCAGGCCTACATTGATATAAGTATTGTAAGGAGAAGGGGTTTCCACCTGCTTGAAAGTCAAAGGCTTTTCCTTCGTTTGCCTGATGCCGAGAGCGTATTCAACCGTCGGGTCAGAACCCAAGGGCATACCCTTATTCAGACGGTTGTTGAATACCCCAGAAATACGGTTCCGCTCGGAAGCAACCACAGCCTCTTTTTCTACAATACTAGCCAGCGTCACCCACTCTTTCAAATCCAGCTTAGTATTCTTCTGATTTTTTTGATAGATCGGCAAAGCCAACTGCTCGAAGCGACCGAGCATTTGCTTGATGACAGCTTCCGGGCTAATTGCATCGCCGTCTAGCTGATAAGTATCCGGGTACAAAAACCCTTCCAAGTGAGGCAATCCGCTCGGTAGCCAAGGGTACTGAGCGTAGGGAACTTGACTCGCCACCGCCATAAAATCCTTAGCCGGAAAAAAACCTTGCGCTTCAAAATAAGCGCTCATTTGTTGCAGCGACCACCCTTCTGGAATAGTGAAACTCTGCTGTGCGACTTCGCCCTTCCAAATTTTGTCAGCAACTGCACTCAGAGGCTGAGTCGGCGAAAGTTGGTAAGTTCCTGCTTTAAAACCTCCCTCGCGGTTTTGCAGAGTCAGCCAGCGGGCCCACATATTCCATGCCGAGCTCGATCGAATCAACCCCGCGGCCTCTAAATCCCGGCCTATTTTTTGACTGGGAGTACCCTCCGGAATTTGGATCGAAACAGCAGCATCCTCTGCCGGATTTCCCGATGAGGATGTGATTTTAGGTGGCGCCGAAGCCCAGCTCCACCAAGCCCAGCCCTGCCAAGCGCCAACCCCCCAGATTGCCGGCAGCAAGGCCAGATAAAACAACCATTTAGAGACTTGCGGAGTACCTTTTCGGCTCTCGCGCGTGCTGCCTTTTGTCATTTGTTCTTTATTCATAGTCCGTTGTCCTGGATAAGCGGCGGTTAACTAGCGACTAATGACTGATGACCTGCGATTGATGACCGAAAAGTTACGAATACAAGCCATTTAAAAGACCCAATTCACGCGGCTCAATTCAAAAGCCCGATCGCGAAGGCAGAAGGAGCCATCTCGAAAAAGTTCGATCGGGCGAGCAGTTTACTTTTTTATAAAATAGTAAAAAATTCTGCTTTTTGCCATCAGGCTTTGTGCCTGCAATTAATATCTAATCAAGCTCGTCAAAAAACTGGTCTTCCAGCATAGGTAACATCGGTTCCAGCCTTTGGAACTCTTCTTCCGAGAGCAATTCTGGCTTGCCGTCATCATTCATTCTAGCCAAGATAAAGAACGGGTCTAGAGGCGTATAAATGGCATATTCCTGTTCTTCGTGGTAGAAACTGGTCAGCCACATCAGCTCCTCGAACTCGGACTCCTCATCTGGATCGACATCGGATGCCATATCCTCTTCGGGAAATTCCGGCAATTCGCCAACCACAGTCAGCGTCACCGCCGTGCGCCGGAGTGTCAAGTTCTGCTCTTGCAGGACAACTTTAGCAGTATCAAAAATTTTGTCAATTTCGGTCTCGTCTTCTACAGGAATTGCTGCTTCGTCGTTATCGTCTCCGTGCCAGGTAAAAATTTCTACTGGGGAGTCAATTGGCAGCAGCAAAGCGTATTCTTCACCTTCTAGGTTCATAGAATATTCTATGTTGCAAGTCAGCGATCGCCCAACTTCATCCGTCAGGGTGACGGACTCTTCGTTGGAATTGCCATTCTCTTTTTTGCGGTATGGGGATGAGGACATCGCGTGTATCTTAGTTTTCCGTCAATAATTCAGTAACGTTGGCTTGACAAGTGGGAATTTTCGTGGCGATATTCTGGCTAAGTGGGCAATCGCCAGTCCACAAGCTTAAACCGCGAGACTCGCGGCCTTTTCCACAGGCGAGGAGTGCAGCGGTTAAATCTCAGTCGAGTCAGCAAGCGACACTGAGGACAAATCACGATTTTGTGCTTCTTCACTACCGAGGGTACACCAGAATTTTCTCCAGTTTGTCAAGGGTTACAGGTGTGCGTAGCAAACTTGCACAACCAGGATATCACGCCTCTGTTACCACCTATCAAGGATTGGGAAGGGCGGAGATATTTTGCCTTCGCTCGTCTAGCCACTGCTGCAAAATCAGGGCCGCTGCTTTGCGATCGATCGCACCCTTATTTTGCGACAGGGAAATCCCTTGTGTTTTCATCAATTCCTCTGCCTCAACCGAAGTCAGGCGCTCGTCCACGTACTCTAGGGGGAGCTCTAGGGCTGTGGCGATGCGATTCGCATATTTCTGCACCTGTCGGGCTTGAGCACCCCATTCTCCGTTCAGGGAGTAGGGCAAGCCTGCCACCAAAATTTCCACTCTCCGCTCTCGCACGAGTTCTCGGAGATAAGCTACGTCTCGATCAAAGGACGATCGTACCAGTGTTGTAATGCCCGTAGCTATTAAACCAGTGCCGTCACACCCGGCGATCCCGACTCGTTTGAGGCCGATATCTAATCCCAGAGCTGAAATCCATAATTTATCGTTGGACATTATCAATCAAGCAATTTTAGATTTTAGATTTTAGATTTTAGATTTACTTCTTTGTTAGTTGCCGATTTTTTTTTAACGAAACGCGAAGACGCGAAGAACGCGAAGAAAGAAGAGAAGAAAGTAAGAAGAAGATAGGTAATCTTAGGTTGATATCAATCAAAAGCAGAAGGGATATTTTGGGATTATGACATAAAAAAATAGAATTCTTTGGATGATTAATTCTATTTTTTCTGCCTTCTACCTTTTACCTTCTGCTTTTCACTATTAAGTATTAACTTTTCTCTTGGGAGCCTTCGTCTAGAGGCAATTCGGGCAATTTTAGAGGCAAAATGCTGCTGATATCTGTTGCCGATGATTCGGAATGCTGGAAGTTCAAGGGGTTAACTTGATTCGTTTGGCTGTTTCCTGAGTCAGCCAACAGAGGTTTTATCTCAGACGACGCGGGCCCTGCTGCTGCTTCCCCAGCCATCGGGCCGAGCCAGGACATCCGGCCCGGTACGGGTTTGCGAGTTGGCTGGAAGCTTTGCAACATTTCTGATAGCTGGAGTCCTTCGAGAGAGACCAACTTGGACTCGCGCAATTTGTGCCACACCGATCGAGACATCAGCAAACTGTGTTCCACGCGCACTGCTCCAAATTGCTCTAAATAAGCTTCCCGTTCCGGCTGATAGTCAGCGGAAGCCAGTTGCAGGCTTTGAACCGGGAAATCTTGAACAAGGCGCGCCATCTGGGACAGCAGTTCTGGGTAAAGCCAAGTGTAGGCGGGGTGTACAGTCAACTGAGCGACGTGCGGTTGCTGGCCGTTGCGGGATAGCTGCACCTGAAAATAGCCGATCGCGGCTTTGCGCTGCGGTTCAAACACGTAGCCGCTGACTACCTCGGTTTTGCCCAGCCACTGTCTGACACCTTCGACTAAAGCGCCGAAAAAACTGGTTTTGAAATCTTGAATGTGGCGATCGAATACTTGGCGCACCAGGGGCGGCATAGACGCGGTATCCAGTTGATAGAGCAACTGAGCGTCGGCGTTGCTAACAGGCAGCAGGTTGGGCAAATCTGGGGTCGAGCTTGCCATTTCTTGCAGGCGTTCTGGGGCGATCGTCCAGTAAGTCATCTGGGCCAAAGGCTGAAACCCGTTTTGCCGATACAAAGCCAAGGAAGTGTTGTCGCCGACATTCACTTCCAACAGCCACGTGCGCGCCTCCCAGACTGCCTCAAAGCAGTACCGCAGCAGCATGGAACCAATTCCTTTGCTGCGGGCTTCCGGGTCTACTCCTATGCGATCGATCCGCCAAGTGCTGCGGGTGCGGTTGAAAGGAGAAATCTGAATTATGCCCTTAACGCTCCCTTCTTCTTCGGCAACATGGGCCCGGAAC
Organism: Microcoleus sp. D3_18_C4; assembly: GCF_036702355.1. NCBI lineage: Bacteria > Bacillati > Cyanobacteriota > Cyanophyceae > Oscillatoriales > Microcoleaceae > Microcoleus > Microcoleus sp. D3_18_C4. The sequence goes on along the minus strand of NZ_JAUBTF010000009.1, from coordinate 64,731 downwards.
AGGGACTGACAAGGGTTGGGAAACAAGCTAAAAATCTTTAGTAGTCCGTACCAGCGACGAATCTGCTGCAACTTTCTACCTAGTACCACGTCGCAGCTTGCGCCCTTGCGGTTTTCTGGCTCTTCGGCTGTTTCCGCGCACAGTTGTTCCATCACCTCGATATCGCGATACTGAAACGGGCGAATCACAACCTGGTTTTGGTTTTGGGAGGGAAATGAAGTCATAACATAAAAGTGGAGAATGGAAATTTAAAAATAAAAATTCAGAAAGGGGAAGAGTTAGATAAGTTTGGAGTTTTGAATGGGTAAATTTTGATTTCAAAACTTATAACTTTTGATTCTTCTCCCTTTCTTGCTCGATCGAAAATTAAAAATTGCAAATCATCTTTTTGAATTTTTAATTTTCTGTTTTCAACTCAAGATTTTTGTTGCAGAGGTCGAATTACAACGACCGGTGTTCGCTCGTCAGCATTCCCGGCGGGGTTGCTTCGCAAGGCTTGCTCTAAGAATGTTACCGATAAATCGGAGGTCGCTGCTAATATCTTAACTGCTTTCAAGTCATTAGCGTCTACGATCGCCGCCGCAAGTCCGGTTTCTCGTTGAATTTCTTCTACAACTTGCTGGGGATTGTCCGGGCCTAGGACAATAAATTGGTCGAAGGGAGGCAAAGTCCCGGTAACGTCGTCGATCAGTCTGGCTTGTTCCCCTGCTAGTTGGTAAAAGACTCCCGGTTTACCGAATATTTTAGCCACAGCGCCGATCGCAAATGCTGCTACTACGCGCCAAGGGCCGACTACATCAACCAACGTCTGCATTCCGCAAGCCGTGGCCAAACTCGACATCGGCAAGAAAAACAAGCACACTCGCTTTGCCGCCCATCCTGGTTTGACTTCACTGGGATGGCGATAGCGTCCCTGCATCAAAGCCAAGGGAGTCTCTGCGAGGGCGACAATATCGCCTTTCTGGGCGCGCGGCAGCACGTAACGCTTGACAATTTCGACGGGATTGTCCAATTCCGTCAGGATGTGGGTGCGAATCGGCAAAACTTCGGCAACTCCGACATTTCGGGCATTAGGTACTGTCTCCGAGTTGGGAAATTGCAGCGGGACTACTACGTTACGGACTTTCGGGATGCGGCCACCTGGGCCGTAGGTGACGAAGTGTACTTGCACCCAAGCTGATTGCAATTTGGTTAAATCTTGCCCTTGAATGTCTACAGAAACTTTAATTTTCGTGTTTTTTTGGGCTTTAACAATATAGCCGAACCAGTAATCGTCTGCTCTGGCTGCTGCGTCTTTGTGGCAAGGAATCACCTTTGTCTCGGAGGTAACGCCATCCAAACTTCCGTCAGACAGCAGTTTCACCTGTGCCCGCACTTCCGGCAACATAATCTCAAATCGCTGTGTCAGGTTGCGGAACTCCATTTCCCCGACTAAAAGATAGCGGTTGGGTTCCGAGATGGCTAAGTGCCATTCTCCGGCTGTTAGTTCTAGTTTATTTGCACTTCCAGTCCGGCGATAGTTCAACTCTAGGCCCAATCCGCCCAATGCTAGCAGCGAACCGGCTGCTGCGATTCCTGTTGCTAAAGTCTCAATCACTCAAATCACCGCCAATAATATTTTGTGTTTACTGTAGTCGATATCGGGTACTTCGATCGACGATCCGGTAGTAATTGAAGTTTTGGGGGATGTTGGGGTTGGGGTTGGGGAGTGGGATGGGCGATCGGTTTTTAACAAAATCAACTAAATGTTATAATTTTGACAAAGTTCTTCCACCGATTTCATTGGTAGATAAAGCTTCATCGGGTTTTGTTTGAATTTTTGAAAACTATATTTTTGATAGAAATTGGCTGCTGGCTCATCCAGAGCTTCTGCAATGACAGCGAGAGATGCAACTTGTGCAGTTGCCAAGAGTGCTTTTGTCAAAGCATCTATCAGAATCAACTCGCCGAGATGTTGACCTTGGTAAGTACGATCGACTGCCAAACGACCGAGCAATGTAGCAGGTAGAAGGGGATAGCGGGGCAGCTTTTTTGCAAAAGATTCATTTAACTCTGCGAGTTCAATGGTGTATGCAGAAAGCGTATAATAGGCAATCACATCTGTGTTGGGAGAGTCCACTAAAACGAATACGATTGCGACTTTCTTTTTGATATCCTGAGAAGCTTGTTTGCGGATGTAGTTGTCCAAACTATCTTGTCCACAACAAAAAAGCTCTCTGTGATGTCTGCTGCTATCTAAGGGTTCAATTGTGAGTACCATCGCCCATCACTTGTTTGTAGCGCAAGGCTGCTGCTTTGAGAGCTTGATTCGGCTGGGTTGGATTCAGGAGGGCATTCACGAAAGCCTCGCTGTCGTCAACGTCAAGTTTCAGTCTTTGGTGCTGTTCAATAACTTTGGAAGCGACTGCTTGAACGCTGGCGATGACGAAATCTGTTAAGGTACGTCCTTCTAAGTCAGCGGCTTTTTGCCAAAGGGCTTTAATCTCTGGACTGATACGAGCCTCCAATCGGGCTGACGGTTCCGATTTAGTAGTTTTAGTCATACAAAATACGGTAGATATAATCTCTCTATTATATACGGCAAAATGCCGTATGTGACGCTAAAATTTAGGAGCGATCGAAATTATGCCCAATTACGCGTAAGTGCGATCGGGCTTCTGTGGCTAAAGCGGTCAAGTTGCTGTTCAAAGAGCTCTCCTCGTGAGTTAGATCACTCCAAAATCTGGCGTTGCTTAATCAGGGTATGGAAAAAATCAGTTGAAAATCCCGAATCTTTGTGGATACTGGTTTCTCTGACTTGCATATTTAGCTTTTCCGACCGTAAATCAGCAACGTCTACAAAACAAATCACTTAATTCAATTATTTAATGGTAGCAACTTTTTTTAGAATATATATTTATTTATAAGTTAAGTTATAAGCTGGAATTTTATATTATTTTTTGAGGAGATTTATTAATAATTGAATCTGTAAAAAAAATCTGTATACATGAGTTATTTTTGGCTCGCTAAGCTAAGACTGTTCCAGATGTGCGATCCTCTTCGAGGGCTTCGCTAACGCGCGCATCCAGCTTCTTCAAGGTCGAATGAACAGGGAACCGCTAGCGCCGTAGTGGTCAGTATTTTTAAGAATCTACTTCTTAAGTAACAGTCAAAATCTAGTTCTTAGGCAGTAGATTTTCTGAGAAGTATATAGTTAGGCTAGTAAATGTAGCAGTAATACCCAAGGATATTTATGACTGATAATAACCAGCCTTTTAACCAGCCTGAAGCCAATCGTGACTTCCATGAAAAGAATGTTGACAATAGCGAAAACCAGCAGCTTCAGGCTCAGACTAACGAAAATGCAGAATCACAGGAAGATCAATCATCAGGTTCAGGCCTTGGTGCGAGGATAGCTGGAGCAGCAGTCGGTGGTATACTAGGTGCTCGCTCTGGAGGCATTATTGGTGCTGTAGCAGGCTCAGTTGCTGGCGCTATGATTGGTAAAGGTACTGCTGATACTGTTAACCGTGCTGTAGATAATTTAGGGGATGCAGCACACAGCGTAGCAGACGGTATTACACACACTGTAGAAGAGCTAGGGACAGTAGTAAAGGAAACTGCTGAAGAAGTTAGACCATCTATCAAAGCTACAGCAGAAGCAGTCAAAGAGACTGTTGAGGAAACTAAGCCTTCGATTAAAGGTATAGCCGAATCTGTCAATGAGACAGTTAGGGAAGCCAAGCCTTCTGTAGTAGATGCAGTCAAGAGTGCATCCGAGGAAGTCAAACCTACGATTAGAGAAGTAAAAGATTCAGTCAAGCAGACAGTCGAAGGTGTCAAGCCTTCTATACAAAGTGCAGCGGACTCTATTAAGAGTACGGCTGATGAAGTTAAGCCTTCTGCCAAAGCTGTAGCTCAAGAAATTGAGGGGGCAACTAAGGAGTTTAGATCGACTGTAAAAGATACAGCGAAAGCAGTTGAGCCATCTATAAAAAGTGCAGCCGAATCGCTTAAGTCATCTGGCAAGAGTGCAGCCGAATCAATCAAGTCATCTGCTCAAAGCGCAGCCGAATCTGCTAAAGGTGCAGCGCATGATGTTAAGTCATCTGCTCAAAATGCAGCCGAATCTGCTAAAGGTGCAGCGCAGGATGTTAAGCAGGATGTTAAGTCATCTGCCCACAATGCAGCCCAATCTCCTCAAGGTGTAGCGCATGATTTTAAATCATCTGCCCAAAATGCAGCCGAATTTGCTAAACCTCCAGTGCCTGATTTTAGGTCATCTGCCCAAAATGCAGCCGAATTTGCTAAACCTCCAGTGCCTGATTTTAGGTCATCTGCCCAAAATGCAACCCCATCTCCTCAAGGTGCAGTGCAGGATTTAAAATCATCTGCTCAAAATGCAGCCCAATCTGCTAAACGTGCAGCGCACGATGTTAAGTCATCTGCCCAATATCTAGCTGAATCCGCCGAGGAAAATAAGGATAGTGATCTTCACATCTCCGGCAGTCCTGAACTCAAAGACAAAGTGGTCATTAATGACAAGAGAATCATTAAGGACTAGGTAAAGTAAGGGCTTAACTCCAGCTTGTTAAAGTTAGCCCTAAGAGAGTTTAACAGAGAGTGGATCTTAGAAAAGAGTCCACTCTTTTCTGTTTAGGAGGAATGCGATCGCCTACGGTTTAACAGAGAGTCTATTTATTGAGGAACTCTCCCCCTCAAGAAGGAGAGATTCCGTTTCTGGACTACTGGCAGAAGTGGTTAAAACGGCTAAAGTTTTTTGTAGAAAAAGCTGCTTGATAAATCGAGAAATAGTTAGGGTCAAGCTGATGTGGCCAGTTCAACCCCTAACTATATTATTAATATCCAAATTGCAAAGTCACAGAAGCTTCTACCTGCTGTTCCCCCCCCACCACAGGCGTTGTAGCATCAGCAGTAGCAGCGCGAGCACCAGCCAATTGCCGATACATTGGAGGCGGCGCGATCGCACCGTTGACTTGAATGCCCAGAATCTCTCCCCGCTTCAGGTTGAGGGCGCTAAACACTGCATCCGCTTGCGCTTGAGCATCTTGAGTGGCTTTTTTGAGGGCTTGTTTTCGAGCTTGTTCGATCGCACTTTCGGCAGCGGCAAAACTCACACCGTCGATGCGTGTGGCTCCGGCATTCACCGCATCGTCGAGCAAAGTGCCTGCAGATGCAGTATTAATCCGAAAACTGACGGTATTCGTCGCCGTATAACCCGTCAAGCGCTGTTGGTTGTTGTCGAAGTTATAAATGGGATTGAGGGTGATGCCGGCAGTTTCGAGTTTTTCGACTTGGCGCGATCGCAGCAACTCTACCACAGCGGACGATCGTCTCGCAGCTTCCTGCTGCACCTCGGCCGCCGTTTTCCCCTGCACCTCAACCCCCAGCCGCACTTGTGTTTGAGTTGTAGGAATCGCTTCCACACCCCGCCCAGTAACACTCAGCGTTCTGATCCGCTGTTCTTGAGCGACAGCCGGATCTAATCTCACAAAACTCACGAGAGTTAAGGTTAAACACAACGCTGTTACCAGACTACGGAAATTAATGCGATCGCGACGTTGCAAATTTGAATTCATAAACTTGATTCTCCTCACATAGAACAGATGCTATACTTTACCTTCCCACTGAAATTGCTAAATATCCGGGTTGTTACATTTTTAGCAACTAAAAAAATAGTCCGTAGTTCTGAAGAAATTATGAGTTATTATGATGTCCGCAGGACGCTCCACTAAAAAATTGGTGTTCTGGGTAAAACAAGAGGTTGGGCAACGATAAATATAGAAACCCACCGAGTTTAGGACACTCCGACGCAAATACTATTTCATTTTAACTAAAATTTAAAAATGATAAAATTGTTAAAAGATGCAATCCTTAAAACAACTTGCCCGCCGACTCAAAAAAGAAACTTACGCTGTTTATTTAGCAAGTACAGACCAGAGAGTACCTTGGTACGCCAGAATTTTAGCAGGCATTACGGTTGCCTATGCTTTTAGCCCGATCGACTTAATTCCTGACTTCATACCGATTCTCGGCTACTTGGACGATTTGATAATTGTACCTTTGGGAATTTGGCTGGTACTGAAGATGATTCCGCCACAGGTTTTAGCCGAGTGTCGGGAAAAAGCAGCCGCAGAAATAGAGCGAGGAAAACCGATAAATCGGGCTGCCGCTGCTGTAATTCTTGCCATCTGGATTAGCTTGGGGATATTAGCAGCAATTGGGCTGACACGGATATTTAAACGTTAAAAAAAATCACCTATCTAGTTATTGTGTAGAGTTCGCGCCGAGCACTTTACCTTAAACAACTCCTTTGAGCCAAAAATATTTAAAGTTTTAAAAATCACCGTTCTAGTTATAATATAGGGTGCGCCTAGCGCACCTTACCTTAAAAAGAACTCGCGGTATCGCATACCAAGTATTATTTACCCCTTAAAAAATTAAACTAACTTTCTAGCTATGACTCAAACCACTGATTTCCTCAGCCACCTCAACCCATCTCAGCGCCAAGCAGTCGCCCATTATAACGGGCCGCTGTTAGTAGTAGCGGGCGCTGGTTCCGGCAAAACCAGAGCTCTAACTTACCGAGTTGCTAACTTAGTTCGCACGCATCGAGTCGATCCTGAAAATATTCTGGCGGTGACATTTACAAATAAAGCCGCCAGGGAGATGAAAGAAAGAATTGAGAAATTGCTGGCAACTCAGCAAGCTGAAGCGGAATATGGCAAAGCTTTGGTAGACTTAGCCCCGGATGTACAAACCAAATTGCGATCGCAAATTTACCAAAGAATTACCAAACACATTTGGATGGGGACTTTTCACTCTTTGTGCGGTCGCATTCTCCGCTACGATATTGAAAAATACCAAGACGAAAAAGGCCGCCAGTGGAAGAAAAACTTTTCGATTTTTGATGAGTCAGATGCTCAAAGTCTCGTCAAACAAATCGTCACAAAAACTCTCAATCTTGACGACAAGAAATTTGACCCCCGAAAAGTCCGCTATGTCATCAGCAACGCTAAAAATAAAGGTTGGTCGCCTCAAGAATACCACGCAGCAGAACCGGATTATCGAGGTCGCGTGATTGCCGATGTTTACAGTCGCTACCAAGACGCTTTAGCAGCCAACAATGCCCTAGATTTTGACGATTTAATCCTCGTTCCCGTTAAACTTTTGAGCCAAAACGAGCAAGTATTAAGTTACTGGCATAAAAAGTTTTGCCATATTTTAGTTGACGAATACCAAGATACAAACCGCACTCAATACGATTTGATTCGGATGTTGGTGACAAATAACGCCGACCCGAAAAGCTTCGATAAATGGCAAAACCGCTCGATTTTTGTCGTGGGCGATGTCGATCAATCAATTTACAGTTTTCGGATGGCAGATTATACCATATTGCTGGAATTTCAAGAGGATTTCGGAGATAGTTTGTCCGACGAAACAACTCGGACAATGGTAAAATTAGAGGAAAATTATCGATCGCGCGAAAACATCCTGCAAGTGGCGAACCACTTGATCGAACACAATACCGAACGCATCGAGAAAATTCTGCGCCCGACTCGCGAACCGGGAGCTCCGATTGTTGTCTGGCGCGCCGACAACGAATTAGATGAAGCGGAATTTGTAGCGGGTCAAATTCATTCCTTGAAGCGCCAAAACTCCGAATACGAAAATGGCAGTAACTTTGCGATTCTCTACCGCACAAACGCTCAATCTCGATCCTTTGAAGAAGCGTTAATGCGTTTAGACATTCCTTACAATATTGTCGGCGGCTTGAAGTTTTACGATCGCAAAGAAATCAAAGATATCCTAGCATACCTGCGGGTGCTTGCCAATCCCGACGATAGCGTCAGCCTCAAACGTATCATCAATACTCCGCGTCGCGGCATTGGCGATACAACATTTTCCAAAGTCGAAGACGCTGCAACTCAATTGGGCATTCCGTTGTGGGAAATCCTCAGCGATGAATCTTCTGTCAATACTCTAGCAGGGCGATCGGCAAAAGCTATTATTAAGTTTGCCGAAATGATTGGTCGTTGGCAATCGCAAGTCGAAACTCTGCCGGCTTCGCAAATTGTCCAAGGAATTATCCAAGATTCAGGCTACATTGAAGATTTGAAAAATCAAGGAACCGACGAAGCCACAAATCGCATAGAAAACGTCATAGAATTGTACAATGCTGTCCTGCAATTTGAAGAACAAAACGAAGAACCGACGCTGACATCATTTTTAGCAAAAGCCTCTTTAGCATCCGATTTAGATGACTTGCAGGAAGAAGATTCCCGCGTATCGCTGATGACGCTGCACTCCGCCAAAGGGTTAGAATTTCCCGTAGTATTTTTAGTCGGAATGGAACAGGGTTTATTTCCCAATTTCCGCAGCTTGGACGACCCGAAAGCGATCGAAGAAGAACGCCGTTTGTGCTACGTCGGCATCACTCGCGCCCAGGAATTGCTATTTCTCACCCACACTCGCGAACGCCGCCTCTGGGGAGGTTTCCGGGAACACTGCACCCCTTCACTGTTCTTAGGGGAATTGCCGACACATTTGCTGGCTGGAAGTGCGAAGAAAACTAAGACAGCTAAAACGGCTGTTTCCAAGGGAAAAACTAATAATTCAGCAGCTAATTCTGGGAATTCTCAATCGGCAGAGTGGAAAACGGGCGATAAAGTTTTTCATCATGCTTTTGGAGTTGGAGAAATTACGCACGTTTTGGGAGAAGGCGAGAAAACTAATCTGGCAATTAAGTTTTCAGGTTTGGGCAGAAAAATCATCGATCCGAGAACAGCTAAGTTGCAGCGAGTGTAATAGAAAAGTGTTGAAAACTCCCGATAGGAGTCGGCGGTTAAACGGTTACTACACAACCTTGCGTCCCAACTTCAGGGGACACAAAAGAAATGATTCAAGACTCTCCCGCAGGGAATAGCCCCTCGATCGATCTTATCTCACATCTTGCACCCTTCTCTCTTAACAGGCTTTTCGGTCTGTGAAGCGAGAAAATTTACTCTTTGTGGAACAGGCCGAAAAGCCTGTTCATAAAAGACTTATTAAGAATGATGCAACATCTCATATCTTATTCGACTACCTGAGATTCCACACGCCTGTATTTACCCGCCAAACGTTCTCGACGCTGGCGGCGGTTATCAGCTTCAAATATGGCGATTAATTCATCCAGGTTTAGAGTCAAAGCGTCAAGCTGTTGGCAGACTTCACGCATCTTTTCAACGTGTCGCTTTCTGGTTTCAGCGTCGGGGATTCTAGGTTGTTGATTCATGGCAAATTCCAATCCATTTTGATTTCTCGGATAGTTGCTTCTGAGGCATCGACAGCCGCCTCTGTTTGTTCTATCGTTCTATACAGAAAGTTTAACGTATCCGCATTCGCAGCGGGTTGAGATTCTGCTACCTGCTGCAAAAGCCTGTACAAACGATTGTAAGGGTTTCTCAACCTTTCCTTAACATTATCCAGGGATTCTAGTTCGGGGAGTGTCGCTTCTGTCTCGCCAAACTGCTGCATTAAAATGTATTCTGTGGCGGTTGTTTCGTTGAGGATTTCCACTAGCCGCCGCTGCAATGTGAAAATTGTGTTCAGGATGTCATCAGGTAGCTTTGCCATTGTCCTTAATTTTTAGGGATAACAACTTAACACAATATATCAGAATGTTTGCTTCCTCTCATTTTAGTTTTAATCGATAGCGATATCAGTCCAAATTTACCACCTTTAAATTAGCGTTCCATGCTTCGCCAATAACGCACTTCCATAAGCAGCCGCAGTATGAATTGGCGTTTCAACAGGGACTTTTAAATAACGCTTTCTAATCGCACTCCAAACCGAATTTTTCGCCCCGCCGCCAGCCGTATAAACTTTGGTCAAAGGAGTTGCACCCAACTCCTGCAATAATTGATATCCCCGCGCTTCAATCCGCGCTATGCTTTCTAGCAAACCGTGCAGAAATTCCACTGAATCAGTTGGACGCGGTTCGAGTCTGGGCGGCAAATTCGGGTCATTAATCGGAAAGCGATCGCCCTTTTTCAACAATGGGTAATAATCCAGCAAACTCTCTTGTTCTGGCTCAATTTGTCTGCTATAATTATCTAACTCAACATCAGTAAAAAAGTGTCGCAGTACGGCACCTCCGGTATTAGAAGCACCTCCAACTAACCACAAATCGCCTAATTTATGACTGTAAATCCCGTATCTAGAATCATCTACGCGGGTATGACTTAACAGTTTGACTGCTAGTGTAGAACCGAGAGAAGTTACTGCTTCCCCTGGTAAATTGACACCGCTTGCTAAAAATGCGGCAATACTATCGGTTGTGCCAGCACAAATCATACAATCTCGGGGAAAACCGAAGCGATCGCCCACTTGAGCTCTCACTTCCCCCACAGGCGTACCCGGTGGGACAACTCGCGGCAATTCAGGAGTTGCAGCGCCCGCAATTCCCTGTGTCAGCCAATTCGGATAGCACAAAGTATCAACATCGAAACCGAGTTTCAAAGCATTGTGATAGTCGCTAATTCCCAATTTTCCGTGCAGCAGAAATGCCAACCAGTCAGCTTGATGCAGGAAAACGGTAGGGGCGGTGTCCCCGTGCCCGCCCTCCTGCCACCACAGGAGTTTGGCCAGACTGGATGTAGCGCTTAATACTGTGTGGTTATCCGGCGCGATCGCCCGCAACCTCTCTGTCACCGCTGCACCGCGCGCATCATTGTATAAAATCGGCTCGCATACTGGTATACCGTCGGTATTGCACAGCATGACAGTCGAAGATGTGCCGTCAAGGGCGATCGCCCTTACCTGATTGCGGATTGCTGGGGGAATTTGGTCAATTACAGCCCACAGCGCATTTTGCCACGCTGAGGGCAATTCCGGCTGTTGCGCGTTGGCAAAAGTATGTTCTGTCTCGCAATGGATTGTACCCTGGGAGTCGATGATTGTCGATCGCGCGCCCGTGGTGCCGAAATCTATTCCCAAATAAAGATTCATTTGCCACTCCCGCGAATTTTCCTATTTTGAGTAAACCACAAAGTTTATTTGCATCCTGCCTCTAGTTGTTTAATGATATCTCTGACTTTTATTGGCATTTATTATTAATGTAACTAGCAGGTATTGAAATGACGAAAAGTCGATAACTTCGTAGAAAACTATCCTTAAAAAAAGGCTTAACACAGGGCTGAAATCGCTATAGATTACAGCTTACACTTCTCGATGCGAGAGAAGAACCATAACGCCACTTCACACCCAAACCCCGGAACCCACCCCACCACCCACACAGTTGCCTAGGGAGGTGGCCCACAGGTGCTTGTTTATTATAAGTTAGGTTTTTTGTGTCCAACCAACTGCCTCCTTTTCGCCAACCGACACGATCGCCTAACTTCTTTTCAGTATCCCAATCAACTTTGCCGCCCACTTCCAACCAAATTTTTTTCTGGACGCTAAAACCAAAGCGACCCTGACTATATTTTACCCACAACTGGTCGATCGTCCGCAAATCATCGCAAGGAAAATTATCAATTGAACCCGTATCAAAATAATCTTCCTTCTCCCGTCTAGCTACTTTCAGCATTACCTTTATTGTTTCCTGATCCGCCTCTTTCCACTCCCCTGTGGCCAATAAATCCCGGAGACGAGTATAGTCAACACCCTGCGCTGATTTAAGCGAGTCTGGTGGCGGTGCCGGTGGAGGTGTTTGAGCTGATAATTGAGGTGATTGAGTACCAAGAGCCTGCAAAACTTCAGTAGCAGATTGATAACGTTTCTTAATAGCAGGTTGTATCATTTTATCTAAAACCTGACCCAGTTCCGAACTGACAGATGTTTTTAAGTGTTCTCGCCACACCCACTCAAACTCGCTATCATCGAATAAATCAATCGGCTCAACCTGAGTTAACAGACACAGACAAGTCACACCCAGACTATAAATATCACTAGCATGAATAGCTTTGCCGTTGGCTTGTTCTGGTGCCGTATATCCAGCCGTCCCGATCCTCGTTCCCGTTACCGCTAGAGCCGTTTGTGTCGCATATTTCGCGGCTCCAAAGTCAACTAAAACCAGTTGCCCATCTTGCCGAAAAATAATATTTTCTGGCTTGATATCTCGGTGAATAACATGGCGGGAATGAATGAACTCGAATACTGGCAATAAATTATTAAGCAAGTCGCGAATCTGCCTTTCGCTAAAATATCCCTTAGATTCTAGTGCTTCGGCTAAATTTTCACCGTCGATGAATTCTTGGACTAAATACTGCCGTCCATCTTGACTAAAATATGCTAATAAGTCGGGAATTTGAGAATGTTTACCCAACTGTTCTAGGCGTACTGCTTCGAGATCAAATAACTCAGCAGCTTTCTGGATACTAGAAGTGCGTTGAAGTTGGGGGTAGAATTGTTTAATAACGCAGGAAGGTTTTGATGGTTTATACTCGTCAATAGCTAGAAAAGTGCGCCCAAATCCCCCTTGTCCAATAATTTTTTGGGCTCCGTAGCGATCGCCCAATAGCAGTTTATTCCCACATTTTTGACAGAATTTTTTAGAGCCAGAGGGGTTTTGGAATAGGCAATCAGGGTTTAGACACTGGCTCATAAAATATGCTTAGAGATTACAGGTTAAAGCTCTCGATGCGATGCCAGCGGAGATGGTGTTAAATGTGAAACAGCCGATCGGGGTAAGGACATCGCATTGCCCAAAGCGTGTAAACTTAACCCGAAAAACCGCTTCACCCGAAAGCTTGGCAGGGGTTTAAACTCCTGCCAGACAAGGCATTGTCTCTACTTAAACTTTTGTCCCGCACTCAGGACAAAAGTTATTGGTGGAAACATTCTTAGCGCCGCAACTCGGACAATAAACCAACTCCGCAGATTGCAACTTGCTACGATCGGGCAAACCAACCATTTGAGCGTTGCTCTTACCCGGAACTACCATCGGATAGCAGTTTTCGTCCCTCGTCACCTTCACGTTCATCAGCACCGGGCCGTCGTGAGCGAGCATTTGAGCGATCGCATCTTTAAGTTCCTCCGGCCGCGAAACCAGCATCCCCTTCACGCCGTAAGCTTCAGCCAGCATCACAAAATCCGGCATCCCTACAGTCATATTCGACGACGAATAACGCTCCCCGTAGAACGCCTGCTGCCACTGCCGCACCATGCCTTGCCAGCCGTTATTTACAATCACAATCTTGACATTAATGCCGTATTGTGTTAGTGTTCCCAGCTCTTGAATATTCATTTGCACGCTAGCATCGCCAGCAATACAAATCACTTGCTCATCGGGTAGGGCCATTTTCGCGCCCATCGCCGCAGGCACCCCGAAACCCATCGTGCCCAAACCAGCGCTCGAAATCCAGCGGCGCGGCCCGTTGTTCAAGAATTGAGCCGACCACATTTGATGTTGACCGACATCTGTTGTGTAGTAAGCATCCGGCGCTTGGGTAGCCAACTGAGAAATCACCTCTTGCGGAGACAAAATGTCTGGGTAATGAGGCACCACTAACGGATAGTCCTGTTTCCACTGATCGATCCTGTGCAGCCATTCCCCAGTCTGTCCGGTTTTCCCCGAAACTCCAGTTTCCCGACAGCGACGCAGCAAATCGAGCAAAACTTGGCGGACATCTCCGACAATCGGCACGTCAGGGCCGCGATTTTTGCCTACTTCCGCCGGGTCGATATCGATGTGAATCACCTTTGCGCGCGCGGCAAACTCGTCTAATTTGCCCGTCACGCGATCGTCAAACCTCGCCCCTACAGCGATCAGCAAATCGCACTCGGTAACGGCAAAATTAGCGTAAGCAGTGCCGTGCATCCCCAGCATTTTCACCGACAAAGGATGGTTTTCGTCAAAAGAACCTTTGCCCATCAGCGTTGTCGTGACCGGCAATTGGAAAAGTTCGGCGAGTTCCTTAATTTCCTCGTGGGCCCCGGCTGCGATCGCCCCGCCACCCACATAAAGCAAAGGACGCTTTGCTTCCTGCAGCAAATAGATTGCTTGATTAATTTGCCGAGGATTTCCCTTCACCGTCGGCCGGTAGCCCGGAATTCTCACTGCTCCGGGTTCCACGGGCAGATAGTCAAATTCTTCCAAACCCACATCCTTGGGTACATCAACCAAAACAGGCCCCGGCCGCCCTGTACTCGCGATGTGGAAAGCTTCTGCCACAATTCGCGCCATATCTCTGGGGTCGCGCACTACATAGGAATGCTTGACAATTGGCAGGGTAATCCCGTAAATATCTGTTTCCTGAAACGCATCAGTGCCGATCGCCGGACGGGGCACCTGACCGGTAATAATTACCATCGGGATCGAATCCATGTGGGCCGTCGCAATCCCTGTTACCAAATTAGTGGCGCCCGGGCCCGAAGTAGCAAAACAAACCCCAACTTTGCCCGTAGCGCGGGCGTATCCGTCAGCCGCGTGAGCAGCGCCTTGTTCGTGGCGCACCAGAATATGTTTGATAGCGCCAGTTTCTTCGGCGCGGTAGAGTTCGTCGTAAAGCGGCAGAATTGCACCGCCGGGATAACCAAAAATATGCTTGACGCCGTGGCGGATCAAGCTGTCAATCAGAGCAAATCCACCAGTTGCACGCTTGATGGTCACTTTAGTTTTTAGTTGCACAGTATTTCCTTCCTTAAACTAATTATGATTTTTAATGAAAGCTTTTATACTACTTTAATCTCAATTAATGAAACTAGGAAAATTTAAGTGGTGAGATTTTACAAAAGATTTCGCGATCGCAGAGGGTTCGCCCGATCGAGACATTGTGGAACACCACAGGAAGAAAAGAAACAGAGGAAATCGCGGCTTCTATGCCGGTTTACCGCTATATGACGCTTGTATAGTATTCGTTCTGCGGCCTTCGACAATAAAAACAATCCTTTCAGCAATTAAGAACGTCCTAATCATCAGGGCGGTTGCTATGTTATCGATCGATCGCGAAAAGAAAGCCATATTCCCTCTTCCCATTGGTGTCAACACTCGCCTAAAACCCTTGATAAATCTTGTTTAGACGCGAGTCTTGATCCCGCTCCTATTCCCGTTAAGAAGGGAAACTAAAGAGAATGCTCTGGTTCCCTCCCACTATCAGGGGATATGGACAATCATCGTCAAACAGTAGCTCGGTACTACATTTGACCTTAAGTTGACACCCATCCCCTCTTCTATCTTCCTTCTTCCTTCTTCCATCGGACTGACATCGGTTGCATCCCGTACATTGCTCGTTGCCGAACTTCCGACTGCCATCGGACTGACATCCGTTACATCGGTTACATCCCGTACATTGCTCGTTGCCGAACTTCCTTCTTTGCAAAGTTTACAGAACATCCTGCAAGACTTTGCGAGTATGTTTCCAAGCTGCCATTCCCATCACCGAAACCAAAAAGCCCAAACTCAGCAACACGATCCGCAAGCCGAGGTCATCCGAGCCGACGGCTTTGCTGACAGCATCCGTCAGAGGGCCAGTAATCGCTAAAGGCAGGCTCAGAGCAATATTAATCGCATTGTTCTCAAATCCAAAGACTTTGCCCCGCATAGATTCTGGAGTTTTTTCTTGAATCAGAGCTTGCATCGGGCCGTTAATTAAGGAAGCACCAAAACCGAACAGAGCGCTCAATCCGAATCCCACCCATAACTGTCGAGTAAAGGCAAACATTGCCAATACAAAACCCATCATCAAGAAACCGATTAAAGGCAGAGGTTTGTGGTGCATTCGATGACCCCAGTGTCCTAAAAAGGCTGCACCGAAGACCATTCCAATTCCCGCAGCAGCGAGCAAAAAGCCAAATTGAGTTTCTTTGAGACCTATTTTGCCTGAAAGCGCGATCGCCAGCACCTGAAGCGCCGCAAACACCGAATACAAAATGGTCAACTGCACCATCGCGTTGCTGACAAGGTGATTGTGTTTCACATACCGCAAACCTTCCTTGAGGTCTTGCCAAGGATGAACGTTTTTGCCACTGCTGCCGGCATGACCTTCTTTGATCTGCATAGCATATATCAAACCTGCTGAGATCAGGTACAACCCGCCCAGCAAAAACTCTTGAGAAGCTGATCCGAAGCTGTGTTTGACCCAACTAAACAGCGGTTCGCCGATCGTCATCCCGATAATAATCCCGCCCATGGTGGACGAGGCGAACAGAGCATTTGCCGACATCAGTCCCTCTCGCCCCACGGCTAGGGGGACGGCTGCCGCTTCTGCAGGAGCAAAAAATTGCGTTACGGTAGAGATCAAAAACGTCATCGTCAACAAAACCACAAAAGCTTTGGGCAAAAACGGCAAAGCTACAATCAACGCGGCTCGAATCACGTTGCAGGCGACCAGCATTTGCTTTTTGGAAAAGCGGTCTACCACGATACCGGCTACGGAACCAAAGACGATCGCTGGCACGGTGTAGGCGATCATCACCGCTGACAGCATAGAATTTTCCGAATGTTGCCAAGAAACCGGCCAGGGTCGGTAGTCGCCGGTTTTCAGCAGAATAATCAGCAATACGTAAAAGATTTTATCCGCCACTTGGGCCAATAACTGGCCCGTCCACAAGGCGAGGAAGGGGCGATTTCTCAGTAGGGCATCAAGCCCGCTGCGGTCAGGGGGAGGGCTGGCTGGGTGCATAGGAATAGTTTAACTGACCGCCTCTGGCAATTATAGTTTTCAGCAATATGTGCAAATCTGACATAGCAAAGCGGAAACTCGGAAAACTCCTGTCTCCTGCGTTCTTTTTCTGTTTTAGCAGATCGGCGGGGGACGCCTGCTGCTGTCTTTCTTAACTCTACCGCGATCGGCCGGAGCCGAGAACCCGCGCCGCCGGAAAATCCGAGAAGATTGTTAAAGGTTGGCGTGCATTTCATCGCGAGTACAAGATACGGTAATATACTTGACAAAATACTTGCTGCTGGCAGTGATATTAAAAGATGTCACGCCGATTAAGTAATATA
Source organism: Microcoleus sp. D3_18_C4 (assembly GCF_036702355.1). NCBI lineage: Bacteria > Bacillati > Cyanobacteriota > Cyanophyceae > Oscillatoriales > Microcoleaceae > Microcoleus > Microcoleus sp. D3_18_C4. The sequence goes on along the minus strand of NZ_JAUBTF010000009.1, from coordinate 47,804 downwards.
ACGAAGGTACTAACTGTTAGGAGTGAGAAACTTGAAAAAGGTTGAAGCTATTATTCGCCCCTTTAAACTAGACGAAGTGAAAATCGCACTCGTCAATGCTGGTATTGTGGGGATGACTGTTTCTGAAGTTAGAGGTTTTGGCCGTCAGAAGGGTATGACAGAACGCTATCGTGGTTCTGAGTACACCGTTGAGTTCTTGCAAAAGCTCAAGGTGGAGATTGTTGTGGAAAACGATCAGGTTGACATGGTGGTTGATAAAATTATCGCGGCTTCCCGCACGGGCGAGATTGGCGACGGCAAGATTTTCATCTCTCCTGTAGAACAAATTATTCGGATTCGGACTGGGGAAAAGAACTTGGAGGCAATCTAAGATACTGGGGCATTGGGCATTGGGCATTGGCCAAACAGGGCATTGGGCATTGGTAACTGTCATTGCCAACGAAAAACCTCTTTCCTGTTTAGTTTTGATACCTAAGTGTCAATATCCAATGCCACAGTAACCCCATTTTTTAGCTTTTTTCTCATTATTGGTTGACAACGTTCGCCAATTGTGGTATGAGAGCATGGAAGGCTCGGCCGCGGTGAGAGTGCGATCGCTTGATATCCGCTGTCATTTCTGCAAAAGTCTGTTGCTGTGCGGGTACGTAGAAAATGGGGTCATATCCGAAACCTCCCGTACCGCGAGGAGTGTGGAGGATTTCGCCTCGGCAAATTCCTTCTACTTGCAAGGCAATTGTACCGTCGGGACGGGCGATCGCGATCGCGCAAACAAATTGTGCTTCCCGGTTTTGTTCGCTACCCAATTCTTTGAGAAGTCGAGATATCCTGTCAGCATCGGTTTTCCCGTAGCGTGCGGAGTAAATCCCAGGTTGGCCGTCGAGTGCATCTACCATTAAACCAGAATCATCGGCGATCGACCATTTGCCCGTTGCTTTTGCCACTTCAGACGCCTTCAAGCAAGCATTAGCAATAAAAGTTTCGCCTGTTTCCTCAATTTCCAACTCTTCCGGTTTTAGTTCCAATTCCCATCCCAAATCCTGAAGATAAACTTGCATTTCCTTGAGTTTACCCGGATTGCCCGTAGCTACAACTAGCAATTTGCGATCGATCATTATTTCAATTAAAACTTACGGCTTGATATTAACAAAAAAAACGTCGCACGATCGCAAATAAGTTATATTGTTTCTGGTTGGGAGTCGGTTACTTGTAGGCTGGGAAATAATGGGATTTTTTGACCGCAGATATCGGCGGATGAACACTGATTAACGCTGATAGTATTTGAGCTATTTTTATCTGCGTTTATCTGCGGTTGAAAACTCCGATTAATTATGCGCCCAACTCTTCGCCCAGTTTAAGTTTTGCATAACTTCTTTCAATGTCGCTGCTTCTGAGTACAGCCGCAACACGGGTTCTGTTCCGCTAAACCGAATTAACAGCCAACTTCCGTCGGCTAAACGGAATTTATATCCGTCAACTTTGTTGCAATCTACAACTGCTTTGCCGGCGATTTCTGTTAAGGGTTGATTTTGCAGCAGGGACAGCAAACGCGACCTTTCTTCCATGTTTGCTAGGTGCAAGTCGATTCTGTCATACGCTGAAGTAAAGCTGGTTTCTTGTTGCAGTCGGCTGTAAATTTCGCTTAAGTCTTCCCCGGATTTGACAACTGCTTCTAACAAGTACAGCGCTGACAGTAAAGCATCTCGTTCGGGGATGTGTGTACCGTAGCCAATTCCTCCCGATTCTTCACCGCCGACTAAGACTTGAGTGGTTAACATTCGATCGGCTATATACTTGTAACCGATCGGCGTTTCAAATAATGGCAAGTTGTACAGCTTGGCAATTTTGGGAATTATGTCTGAACCGCTGACTGTTTTGATGACTTCCCCGGTCAAGCCGCGCCGTTTTGCTAAATGTTCGATTAATATGGGAACTAGGATTTGTGAACTGAGGAAGTTGCCGCTAGAGTCAACTGCTGCAATTCGATCGCTATCTCCGTCAAATACAAATCCGATTGACAAACCAGAACTTTTTCGCTGGTGAGTACGCATCACCCGAAATAACTGCGACAGGTAGCGCGGCAAAGGTTCCGGTGCACCGCCGCCAAACAGCGGATCTCGATCGCTGTTGACTTCATGTACCGTTTCTTCTAAAATTTGACCTAATCCTCCGGCGGCGGCACCGTGCATTACATCTACAAATACTGTAATTTTGGCGCTGGCGATCGCTTCTTTAATCGCATCAATATCTACCATTTCCCGCAAGGTTTTGCAGTAAGCCGGCCAAGGATTGAAATTCTCTAATTTTCCCGGAGTTGCTGAAATTGCCGCCGGATTTTCGAGTTTTGCTTCTATCTGTTGAGTAACTTCGGGCGAAACTGAACCGCCAAATCCGCCCTTGACTTTTAACCCTAAATATGCTCCGGGATTGTGGCTGGCTGTCAGGACGATCGCACCCAAAGCATTTAATTGTTTGGCAGCTAAACTGAAAGCTGGAGTGGGGGCGTAGGATTCGCTAAGTAGCACGTCAAATCCTGCGTTTTGGATGGCAATAGCCGCTGTTTGGGCAAATTCTTCAGCCAGAAATCGACGGTCGTGACCGACAATTACGGTACCGCTGCTGCCATCGCTACCACCAGTTTGTGCGAGAACTTGTGCCGCTAGGGGAGCGACTAACGCTACGCGATCGAATGTAAAATCGTCAGCAATGATACCGCGCCAGCCATCTGTACCGAATTTAATAGGATTCATTTAGTCACAAGTCATGAGTCACCCGTCTATTTTATGGGTTTATCAGTCGATCGTCATCTGATTTTAGATTTTAGATTTTAGATTGCGACTGCGGATGAATCTGGGGGCTAGTGACCAAATTGCTTAATTGCTAGCCACCACCCAAAAAGTGATTGACTAATGACTAATGACTAATGACTAATGACTAATGACTAAAAGAAAGCCGGTTGGTGGCGGATCAAATTCAGGAATTCTTCGCGAGTTTTCTGTTCTTCTTGAAACACGCCCAACATGGCACTCGTAACCGTCCAAGCACCGGGTTTTTGCACACCCCGCATCGTCATGCACATATGGCTGGCTTCCATTACTACAGCTACTCCCTGCGGTTCCAATATTGTCTCAACTGCTTCGGCAATTTGGCGCGTCAAACGTTCTTGCACCTGCAATCGGCGGCTGTACATCTCGGCAATTCGGGCTAATTTGCTCAGTCCCACTACTTTTTGGTTGGGAATGTAAGCGATGTGAACTCGGCCCATAAACGGCAGCATATGGTGTTCGCACATACTGAATACGCTGATGTCTCGCACCAGTACCATTTCGTTGTGACCTTCGTCAAAGATAGCGCCGTTAAGAAGTTCTTCGAGGGATTGACTGTAGCCGCTGGTGAGAAACCGCATTGCTTCTGCTACCCGCTTCGGGGTTTTGAGCAATCCTTCCCGTTCAGGATCTTCTCCTACTCCCAGCAGAATTGTCCGAACGGCGGCCATCATTTCTTCTTGGCCTACTTCTGAGGGTACGGGTATGTGGGATTCTTGACCGTGGGAGGAATTGCGATCGGGTCGAGTGGGGATGCGCGGGGAGTTGTTCTCTGCGGTTTGTAACAGTTTCATGCTGTCAGTCGAGAGTGAGTTCGAGCCATTGGAATCGGCGGAAGATGCAATTGTCATAACAAGTTGGTGTGAGGGTGAATCAATTTTCGATTGGGGGATATAGCTAGAGATTCAAAGATTGTTGAATTCGAGAAAAATCCAGCAGTCTAAAATCTCAAGTTCACAAAACTCCTGCGTTGGACATGAGGGTGATTTCTTCAACTACTGCACTTGCTGGCAACTGAACTGCGTGCAGAATTGATTGGGCGACGATTTCTGGGGTTAACATGGCGGTGCGATCGAAGTCGGCGTCTACGGTGTCTGTGTCCCACAGGGGAGTGTTGACAGAACCCGGACAGATTGCTGTTACGCGAATTCCGTGAGCTCGTTCTTCGGCGGCTAAGGTTTTAGACAAAGCCATGAGACCGAATTTGCTAACGCAGTAGGCTCCCCAGTTGGGGAAGGCTTGGGTGCCGGCGATCGAGGAAACGTTGATGATGATTCCCGATCGGCGATCGCGCATGGAGGGCAAAACTCCTAAAATGCACTGCCAAACGCTAGTTAGATTGAGGTCTAAAACGCTCTGCCACTCGGCTAGCGGCGTTTCCGTCAAAGAGCCGGTGTAGCCCATACCAGCGCTGTTGACCAGGATATCTACGGGGCCGAATTGAGCTGCGATCGCGCTGATGCTGCTTTGCACTTGCTCAATTTTTGCCAAGTCTAAGGGATAAGCTTCTGCTTTCACTCCGACTGCTCGGGCTGCTGCGGCAACGGCTTCTAAGTTTTCCGACTCTCGGCTAACTAAGGCCAGATTTATGCCCTCGGCGGCGAACGCTAGAGCCGTCGCTTTGCCAATACCGCTGCTGGCTCCGGTAATCAGAGCCTGCTTTGTTGTGGGATGGTTCATTCAGTGTCCTAATACTTTCGCTCGGCAAGTCCCTCAAGCGTTGCAGCCTTCTTCGCCAAATTAGAAAGCTGTCTGCTGCGGGTGATCACAGTTAATTATGAGATCAACATTAAGAACTGTTAAGCCGGTGTCACCTGAGAAATTATAACACTGCTGATTGATTCGCAGAATAGTGACTGGTGAGTTATCACTTATGAGTTGGAAGTTAAGAGATTTTCACTCATAACCGATAACTCTGAATCGATCAGCTCAAGCCGCAATTTCAGTGAATACACCGATGTGGCGAAACTTTTGATACCGGAGATCGCGTCGCTGCTGACCCGTAAGCTGGGTTAGTTCTGCTAAGTTTTCTAACAAAGCTTGTTTGAGTATGGACGCAGCTTTGAGGGGATTCGAGTGAGCGCCGCCGATCGGCTCTGGTACTATTTGATCGAGAACGCCGAGGTTTTTCAAATCCCAGGAAGTAATTTTCAGGGCTTCTGCGGCCAAGTTCGCTTTGCCAGAGTCTTTCCAGAGAATCGCCGCGCAAGCTTCGGGAGTGGCGACGGTGTAGACGGAATGTTCCAGCATCAACAGCCGCTCGCCGACACCGATACCCAATGCGCCGCCGGAACCGCCTTCGCCGATGACGGTGCAAATAATGGGAACGTCGAGGCGAAACATTTCTCGGAGGTTACAGGCGATCGCCTCTCCCTGTCCGAGCTGTTCTGCTTCTAAGCCCGCCCAAGCCCCCGGAGTGTCGATAAAGGTGAAAATTGGCATTCCGAAGCGATCGGCGTGTTCCATCAACCGCAGGGCTTTGCGATAGCCACCGGGAGCAGCCATGCCGAAGTTGCGGGCGATATTGTCTTTAGTGTCGCGCCCTTTTTGATGGCCGATGATGACTGTGGGACGCCCGTCTATGCGGGCAATTCCGCCGACGAGGGCCGGGTCGTCTCCGCCGCGCCGATCGCCGTGAAGCTCGATCCACTCGTCGCTAATTGCCTGAATGTAATCGAGGGTGCTGGGGCGGCGCGGGTGACGGGCCAGTTGCAGCCGCTGCATGGGGGACAAGCTGCTGAAGATTTCTTGTCGCAGTTGGGCTGAGCGAGCTTCGAGTTTGCGAATTTCGTCGGTGACATCGACGCTGTTTTCTGCGGCGAGTTCGCGAATCTGGTGAATTCGGGTTTCGAGTTCGGCCAGGGGCTTTTCAAAATCTAAGAGTAAGGGTTTACGGTCTGGGTTTGGCACGCTGATAATTTCTATAAGGTTTTGTCAGGTTTTGTCGATCGACTATTTCCAGATCCTACCCTGTCAGGGGATGCTGAAAAAGAGGGGAAATTTGGAAGTTTTAAATTTTGAATTATGCTTGGCTTACTAAGCTTGTTGAAAACCAGAGGCTGGAGCCTCGTTTTTTGCTACACTATTTTTGCTTGCTGCTGATTTTTACGCCCCTCTTTCCCCGCGCCCCTGGGTTCCCCACCGCCACAAAAGGCCTAACCCTGCTGAACTGTTCCCCAGTCCAAAAAGCGACACCAGCGCGATCGAACTCACCCATTCGGAAGCTGTAACAGCCCTGTCTATATTACATTTTGTCGCCAACCATCAAATATCAGAAGAATTCAAGACAAACTATTGCCACCAATCACATCCGCTGGTTCCGAACTACAAACTACTTTTCTTCGGGTTGTGCGATCGGATCTAATGTTAATAGTTAACTGTTAAAAATTCACTATTAACTGTATAAAAAAAGTTACTGGTTATTATCAGAAAAACTTTCCTCAATAACCAATAACCACAACAAATCACATCAAACTGACATTAATAAAGGTCTGAAACCGTGCTTGACAGAAATATGACCGATTTGCTCCATCTTCTCCACTGTAATTTGATTCCGTCCCCAAGAAAAATTGGTATACATTTTTTCAAATTCCAGCAGCATTGATTCAGCAAAACAGGCAAACAACTGTCGACCCGGCACATCCATATTGACAATCTTCATAATTTTCCACTCAATATCGAGGGAATGCTCCACAATGCCGCCATTGAGTACGTAAATTTCTGGATGCTGAACCTGAGTTGCCAGATTTTTCGGATAGCCACCGTCAATCAATAAACAGGGTTGCTTCAATGTCTTAGGGTCAATTTCTACTCCCTTGGGCATACTGGCTACCCAGACTACAATATCCGCTTGGGGGAGGGCTTCTTCCAAGTCCATAATTTTGCCTCGCCCCAATTCCGATTGCAAATCTTGCAATCGTTCTTTGTCGCGGGCAATCAGCAACAATTCTGCTACATTTGTTTTAACATTGAGCCAGCGACACACCGCACTGCCAATATCCCCCGTAGCACCGCAAACCGCTACAGTAGCTTTTGAAAGTTCAATCCCCAATTTAGGGGCTGCTTCTTCTACTTGGCGGCAGAGGATGTAAGCCGTGTGAGTGTTACCAGTGGTGAAGCGTTCAAACTCCAACTTGAGATTGCGAATTTGCTTAATTTGCTGCAAGTTGAAAGTCTCAAAAATGATCGAAGAAAAGCCGCCTAAAGCAGTGATGTTAATCCCGTTTTTTTGAGCGTGTGCCATCGCATTAAGGATTTTGCGAGTGGCTGCTTTAATCCGGCGAGTGGCTAGCATTTCTGGCAGAAAACAGGACTCCACATAGCGGCCTTCTATTTTTTGTCCAGTGATGCTTGTTACCGTGATCTGATCAACTATTTGGGGCGGTGCGCTGCACCAAAAATCGAGACCTTGATCGGCATATTCTGGATAGCCCAGCTCGTTAGCTACTGATTGGGCGTGTTCTAAGCTGGTTAAGTGACCGATTAGACCAAACATTAAGTTGTCAAATGAAGGAAGATTGAAGATTGAAGATGGGAAGATGGGAAGATGGGAAGATGGGAAGATTAAAAATGTATATTTTAAAATGAGGTATCCCATTTTTAATTTTTAATTTTTAATTTTTTTCCCATTCCTTATTTCCGAATTAACTAGGCTGCGAGACCTTGTGCTGACATCCGCATGATATCGCGGTTGTTAAAGCCTATGTTGCCTAGGGCTTCGCCGTAGGCAATCATAAAGTCTTCGATTAAAGCGTCTTTTTCCATTCCCAAAACGCGAGCATCGTCTGCGACCGAGTTTAGCAGTCTCCAGATGATGGGCAGGTTTTGGCGGTTGGCGGCTTCGAGTTCGGCTTTGGATTCCTCAAAGTGAGCTTGCAGCCAGACTTCCCCAAAGTTGAGGTGGGTGTATTCTTCTTTGACGACGCCTTCGGTGATTTTGCGAGCAAAGTCATCGGCGACGGGGATGTAGATGTTGTAAGCTGCGATCGCAAAACACTCGATAATTAGCGATTGAATCAACAAGCAAGTTACAATCTGACCTTGGGCCGCGGCCGTCTGGAAGTTTTTGTGCAATTCCGAAAAGAACTGCTTGGCAAATGCCATGTCCGGCGTGACTTTAAGATTCCGGCCACAAGCTTGGAAGCCTTTCATGTGGCGGTTCTCCATCTTGGACAAGCCAACTAACTCTGCTTTTTTGTCAGCCAACAGTTCGGCCAGTGTCAGGTAATTGTCGTGAGCTTCTTGTTCGCCTTCAATCACAATGGCGTTGATGCGGCTGTAAGCATCTTTGTAAGTTTCGGTTTGAAAGTCAATTGTTGGGCTGGCCTCAAGCTGGGGCATAGATATGTAGTCTCCTCATATAAGCTTGTGGGATGTTTGGAAACCCCTTTTAAATTGGGGGTGAGTGACAGTGCACTTTACCTTTTTTGAACGCACCCCATCTAAATCAGAGATTATAGCTGAGGGTTCTTTCGACAAAGAACTTTTCTTTGACGTTCCGGGAAAAACTGGCGTCCTCAGCGTGTTTGGCGGAGTTTTGCCGTCGAACACTCCAGAAAGACTATCGCTAGAATGCTATCTCTTTACTAATTACTTGAATTAGTCGTTAGTCGATCTTTTGCCCGGAAATAGATGATAGAAATACGGTCTATGTCTCCACCTTTCAGGGTTTTACAGTACCAACTCTATCTATAACATTATATCCTAATCACAACTTCCTCCCTAGGTACTCCTTCTTTCCTTCTACGACTATTATGTTGTTGTATGGGAATCGGGGATGCGATCGGGTTGGAGAACCTCACAGGCTTATTATTTTAGGTTAATTCACAAATTTATGGGTAAATCCTTTGACAGGTCTCAAGCGCTGGAACTGCTGAGTTTTATTTTGTTGCTGGCGGGTGCTGCGCTGGTGCTGCTGCCACTGGCTGCTGTATTTTTGGTTTCCTTATCACCATCGGGTGTCGGTGTCAAGGCCACAGGCCTGACTTTTGCGAACTATCAGGAGGCTTGGCGACGGGGCAATTTTTTGTTGGCATTCCTTAATTCTACTCTAGTGGCGATCGCTGTGACGGGTTTTCAGGTTGTGACTTCTGCTTTGGCCGGTTATGCTTTGGCCAGGCTGAAGTTTCGGGGGCGACAGGCCCTAGTTTTGGGGGTTTTGGCGACACTGGTAATTCCATTTCAGCTTTTGGTGATTCCCATTTTCTTGGTTTTGAAGTGGGGCCATCTGCTGAATACTTACGGGGCGCTGATTTTGCCTACGGCGGCTAACGGTTTTGGGATTTTTCTGCTGCGCCAGTATTTTATGACTATTCCGGTGGAGTTGGAGGAGGCGGCAATGCTGGATGGGGCTAACCGCTGGCAGGTTTTGTGGCAGGTGATGTTACCTTTGGCCCGCCCTGCTTTGGTGACGCTGTTTTTGTTTACGTTTATCGGGGAGTGGAACGATTTGTTTAAGCCGCTGGTGTTTACGACGCGGCCGGAGTTGCGGACTGTGCAGTTGGTTTTGGCCGAATTTCAGGAACAGTTTACTAGCAGTTGGCAGTTGTTGATGGCGGCGGTGGTAATTGGAACAGTGCCTGTGGTATTGCTGTTTTTGGCCGGTCAACGGCAGTTTATTCGGGGGATTGCGGCGACGGGGATTAAGAATTGAGTTTGAGATGCTTCGCAATTATGTTTGTAGTCATAGGTTGAACCATTCTCAAGAACAGGCAAGATGCTTGTTCCACAAATACTAAATGTTCTTGTGGAACAGGCCGGAAAGCCTGTTGCTGACATTGGTGCAAGATGGGAGTTTGTAGTCACTCGGCGATTGAAATCGCTACTATACAAACGAAGTCCACTTTAAGTGGACTAATAGATAAAGGGCATATCAAAGCTGTATTATGTGAATCTATGCGAAAGCTCGGTTTGTTCTTATTTATCGTATCTTTTCTACCGTGGTTAGCCGTCTTGTTTGTGGTGCCCTTCCTGCCGCTGGACATTACCCAAAAAGCAACTTTATCTGTCGTTCTGGCTGTTGGGGCCGAGGTTTGTTTTTGGATTAGCGTAGTGCTGTTGGGGAAAGAAGTAGTTACCAAATATCGGCGTTATTTGCATCCCCGATATCTTTGGAAAAAAATCAGAAATTTCAACCGCAGATAAACAGGGTTCGACGCCGATAATGAGCCTGGAGATTGGCGTTTATCTGCGGTCAAGGTTGAGCTATTCGCTGAAAATTTGCAAGCGAATAGAGCGTTCTCCGTCTCCAAAATCCACTTCAATCTTTTCTCCCGAAAGACTGTCTAAGCATCCCAAAAGCAACCGCAAATTGGGTGTGCTTGCTCCTGTATCCACATACAATCTATCTGCCAAACTGCCTAAACGCTTCCAAATTGTGTAGAGTTTGACTACTGTTTGTTCTAGCTGTGCGGCTTGTTTTACAACGTCGGCGGTGGTTCCCAAACAGCCTACTCGCAAAGATTCTTCTAAGGCCATTTCCATGTCTAAGTGAGACTGATTGAGAGCTTGCACTTGGGCGGCGGCGTCGAGATATTTTGATAAGTTCTTGGCGTCGGATGTTAGCTGTTTGACAGTATCTACGTCGGGATTTTCTGCTACTTCTTTTTGAATTTCGCTTTGGTGAGATGGGGAGAGTTTCTCCATTTCTTTGACTAAAGGAGCGAGGTAGCGGGAAGGTAGAGAACCGGTTGATGCTTTTTCTTTGACTTCTTCTGGCAATAAATCTGAGTTCATTGCCATCCATTCGTCGGATAGTTGTTTGACTTCGCGGCGGGTGATGCGATCGCCACTTGCTGCGGCATCTGTTACCATTTGCTGCACTTCGGGAGATGCTTTGGCGGTTTCTACAAAGGCTCTTTTGCTGAAGTTTCTAATGGAATTTGGGTCTAAATCTCCTTGCTGGATCAGAGTATCGGCACTATTAGCTAATTCTATCAAAGAATAGGCTTGACTTTTGCCAATTTCTCTTTCTTTGAGCCAGTTCAAAAACCCTGTGCCGCGTCCTTCGCCGCCTTTTTTTTCTCTGTCTCTAACTGTTCGGAGAATGCGTCCCCGCCAAATGTCGGTTTGCAAGTCGAAGCGATCGCACACTTTCCAGGCATTGTCAACCTGATTTTCAAAATCAAACTCTGGTATTTGTTCGTCTTCGGGGTCTGGCAATTGGAAATTGATATCGGTAAAGCCGTTGAGGGCTTCTGCAAGTTCTGCGGGATTTAGGGGGACTTCAGCCATTAGGAAAAAATTGTGTAGTGCAACAGCCGGTTTAATTGGGAACTTGCACGGGTTGACAGTTGAGACGCTATATGTAGCGGTAAGGTAGGCAAGATTTACCTACTAATAGAGCTTTTGTGCAAGTCATATCATTATTGCACGATGGGGTGCGATCGGGCGAAAAGATACCCAAAAAGACTCCGGGCACGCCCCGGATGGGACTTGAGGAGAGTGGTGGCTGTGGGGGGATTGAGTTAAAGTGAATTAGGAAATTAAAGGAACTAATAAAATGCTGGAAACTACCAAAAGTTACGAGCGCTCTATCCCTTTGTTAGCCTAGAATTGAGAAAATAAGCTAAAGGGAAAATGTCATGTCAGAACAAGACATTGCTAAGATTATTACGATCGAACCTGGTAAGCGAGGCGGTAAACCTTGTATTCGAGGTCTGAGAATTAGGGTTTATGACGTGTTGGAATATCTCGATAATGGAATTAGTTAGGTACAAATTATAAATACTTTTTCGGATATAATGCAACATGATATTTGAGATTATTTGATTTTTTATTAAATAGTTATCCTATTATGTTTCGGTAATCGCTAATAATGATTGTATACTAAGAGCGTAAGGATCGCGAGCTAGAAGCTTGCACTGTAGTCGTCATTAATTGACCGGACATAATATTATATCCCTGCGTGAAATCATGCCCAAAGACTTCTCCGGTAAAAATCTCCGAGGCCACAATTTCAAAGGTCAAAACCTCACAGGTGCAAAATTCATCGGTGCAGACATCCGAGGCGCAAACTTCACCAATGCCCTCCTCAGAGAAGCTGACTTCACCCGTGCCAAAGCCGGACTGCAACGCCGCTGGACAATTTTTCTAGTAACTATCTCGCTATTTCTATCGGCAATATCGGGATTGATGTCAGCTCGTGCTACTTTGTGGATAGCAGATTTTTTCACTCCAGATATGATCAAACAGTACACCATTCATCCCGGTGTAATTGTCTTGATAGTTTTGGCCATCTTCTTTATAGCTACTATCCGCCAAGGTCTAGGGGCAGTAGCAGTGGCAGTGGCAGGGGCAGGGGCAGTGGCAGTGGTAGTGACAGCGGCAGGTGCAGGGGCATGGGCAGCGCAAGGTGCAGTGGCAGTGGCAGGGACAGTGCAAGCGGCAGGGGCAGCGGCAGTGGCAGTGGCAGCAGCAGGGGCGGTGACAGGGGTAGGGGCAGGGGCAGCGGCAGTGGCAGTGGCAGGGGCAGCGGCAGTGGCAGTGGCAGTGGCAGTGGCAGGGGCAGCGGCAGGGGCAGCGGCAGGGGCAGCGGCAGTGGCAGTGGCAGTGGCAGTGGCAGTGGCAGCGACAGGACTAGGTATTTACGTTGCTTGGCGTGCCCTGGTTGGAGATGAGAAACACGCCTTGATTCGCATGATCGCCATTGCCTTTGCCACTACGGGTGGCACTAGCTTTCGCAATGCCGATTTAGCTGATGCCAATTTCACTGAGGCAACTCTCAAAAGTACAGATTTTAGAACAGCCAATCTCACTCGCACTTGCTTCCACAAAACAGAAAAGCTCGATCGCTCGCGAGTCGGTAATTCGATATTAGCTGATACCCGCATCCGAGAATTACTCATCACCGGCAATGGCTACAAAAAATCCTATGTTGGTGCGAATCTCCAAAGAGCAAACCTGACAGGCGTTAATCTCAGCTATGCTAATCTCAAGCAGGCTAACCTCAAAGAAGCAACTTTGCATCAAGCTAATTTGGAATTCGCAAACCTCACTGAAACTCAAGCCCTGGCAACAGATTTTACAGCAGCTAGTTTTACAGGTGCTTGTTTGGAAGCTTGGAATATTGACGGTAATACAAAGCTCGATCGCGTTGACTGTCGGTTTTTTTATCTTCTAGAATATCCCCAACCGGGAACTGGCGATCGCGAACGCCGCCCTTACCACATCAGTAAATGTTTTGAACCGGGGGATTTCGAGAAACTCTATAAAAAAATTATGACAACCGTGCAAATTCTGCTCAAAGATGGGCTTAACCCAGAAGCTTTTACCGCCGCTTTTCAGAAGTTAATGCAAGAATTTCCAGACATTACACCGGAGTCAATTCAAGGATTTGAGAAGAAAGAAAACGATGTTTTACTGACTCTCAAGGTTCCCGAAGGAACGGATAAGGATACATTTGAGAAAATTTGGGACGAAGTTTATCAAGCAAGGCTAGAAGCTCAAAGGCAAGCCGAGCAATTAAAATATAAAGATGAGGAAATAGCCTTCTATCGCCAGGAAATAGATTACATGAAAGAAATAGTGGAGATTTTAGCTCAACAACCACAGTCGATTAATATTATTCAGGAGGATGAGTAAGCATAAACTCTTAGCCCAACCATGCAAAGTGACGAAAGTCTTGCTCTAATTAGACAGAAATATGAGAAACATATTAAATATTTAAAAGCCAAGCACGAATCTGAAGTGCAAGCTAAAGATAAAGAGATAGAATTTTACCGTCAGCAAATTTTAGATCAGCGTCAGCAAATTTTAGAGCACATTAAACTTGCAAAAATGTTGGCTAAGCAATTGAAGAAGCAACGTTCTGATGTTATTATTACTAATGAAGTTAATTCTACATCAGAGAGTAAAGCTATGACTGACAGCAGCAGCAAAAACATCAAGGTTGGGGGAGATGTTACTGGGTCAACATTGAATATAGGCGAGATCAGCGGTATAGTTACCAACACGATTAACCAGCTACCAGCCTCTACTCAAAGTGACAAGCCGGGAATCAAAGAATTGTTGACTGAGTTACAAGCCGCAATCGGGGCGGAAACTAATTTATCTGATGATGATAAAGCTGAAGCATTGGAACAGGTAAAAACTTTGGCAGAAGTAGGGAAAAATCCCCAAGAAAGCACAATGCAAAAGGCGGGGAAAACGGCAATGAAAATTTTGAAAGGGACTATTGCTGGTTTACCTAGTGCGGCGACGTTGGTAGAAGCTTGCAGTAAATTGTTGCCTGCGATCGCAAGTCTCTTACTTTTACCCTGAAATCCATTATCAACGCCCAGTAAGTAATTGTATTTTTAGGGCGGGCGAGACGCCCACCCCACGAAGATTCTTCGCTTCAATCAAAATGACAGCGCAGCTTACCGTCCAGATTTTCTCGGCGGTGTATCATCAGTCGATCGCTTCCGACGGATCAGCACGCTCATCACCTGCTTCGGATTAGCTGCACGTTGTACGGGGCTCCAATCGCCGACTTCGGCAAATCCCAGCCGGTACAAAGTGAGTATGGTTTCCCGGACACCTTTGGGCGAACCGACAACCGTTAACAGCACCACTTCCTGTTCGCATACTGCTGCTGAGTCGTCATTTGGGCGATCGGACTTGTTGTCGTCAGGTAAGAATTCCTGTGACATAATATGTTCTCCTGGTTTTGGGTTTTCTAGGAAAACCCAAAAACCCAGCCGCCCCGCATTTCAACACATAGCAGGGCGGCTACAGAGGATGTTAAGATACTCCGTTAGCCTCCAGACTGCTCGTACCAGTTTGGCGGTTAGCTGTCCATTGCTGTTCGTAGCAGCTTTGGGCAGTGCAACTAGATTTTTGGGCGACGCGGGCTGCCTCCTCTACAAGCAAGCAACCTCTCACTTCAAAGCGTAGCCGCAGATGGGGGCCGCCGTCAATCGATTTTGGATTTTGGATTTTGGATTTTCGATTGAAGAATTGAGCCCCGGACTAATCTGGGGGTTTTGGGGGTTTTGATGCAGGATTGGCAGCTTTTGGGCGATCGCACCAATTCAACTCACAAAACGATAGTATTTGCCACTTACCAACTAAAACGGCGATACTTTATCGCGTTCAATCTCCTCGTGGGGAGCCGTTTTCCCGTTCAAAACTGTACCATCATCGGGCGGATTTTGCGGGCGATCGCGCTTCTTAAAGCGATCGCGAGCCGAGACAACCACCACATACAGAACCGGGACTATAAACAAACTCAAGACAGTAGAAACAACCATCCCCCCGGCGATCGCATTCCCTAGCGATCGGCGACTAGCTGCACCCGCACCTTCTGGGTTAACCAGAGGAGCAATACCCAAAATGAAAGCCAGGGAAGTCATCAAAATCGGTCGTAAACGCTCTTGAGAAGCCTCAACTGCCGCCTTAGCAATTGAATATCCCTGCTCCCGTAACTGGTTCGCAAACTCCACAATTAAAATCGCATTTTTACTCGACAATCCAATCAACATCACCAAACCAATCTGGCAATAAACATCATTCGCCAAACCCCGCAACGACTGAGCTAAAAGCGCACCTAAAATCGCCAGAGGCACCGATAGCAAAATAATGAAAGGATCGACATAATTTTCGTACTGAGCAGCCAACACCAAAAACACAAAAATTAGCCCCAAACCAAAAATAATTGGTGCTTGACCCCCCGACTCAATTTCTTCTAAAGAACTCCCCGACCATTCATAGCCAAAACCAGAGGGCAAAACTTGAGCCGACACCTTTTCCATCGATTTTAGCGCCTGTCCAGAACTCGCTCCCGGAGCAGGAGAGCCAGTAATTTCAATTGACCTATACAAATTGTAGTGGTTAACAGTTTGTGCTCCCACCACCGGAGTAATCTTCACCAAATTGCTCAAAGAAACCATTTCATTCTTTCCAGAACGCACATACAATTTCCCAATATCTTCAGGGTTATCGCGAAACTGTTTATCCGCCTGAACATACACCCGATAATTGCGCTGCTGGAGGTTAAAATCGTTCACATACTGAGCACCCAGAGCCGTTTGTAACGTACTGAAAACATCATTAATGGGAATATCTAGAGCCTTAGCTCGATTGCGGTCAACTTCCACAATTAACTGAGGCGTATTCGCAGCAAACGTACTAAATACCGCTTGCAATCCCGGTGTCTGATTTGCCTGCTTTAAAATCCCGCCCATAGTCTGGACTAAGCCATCTAAACCGCTGTTACCTTTGCGGTCTTGCAATTGAAATTGGAAACCCCCAAATTGACCTAAACCTTGAATAGCCGGCGGATTCACAGGGAAAATTCTCGCTTCGGGAATCGCGAAAAACTTACCCCGCAACTTACCAATAATCGCTTGTACAGTTTGATCTTCTCCGTGACGTTCGTCCCAGGCTTTAAGTGTAGTAAATATAATGCCTTGATTGGAAGTGCTACCGCTAAAACCAAATCCCCCCACTGAAAAAGTCCCTACAACTTCAGGAAGTTTGAGGATTTCTTGTTCTACTTGATCCATTACTTTCTGAGTGTATTGCAGCGAAACACCTTGGGGCCCTTGAATAATTGTCATAAAATAGCCCTGGTCTTCTTCCGGGATAAATGCTGTGGGTACTGATAAATAAAGCCAAGCAGTTACTCCCAGAGAACCGATGAACACGAGGGTGACAATAGTCTTAATTCCTGTGAGAAATATTAAGGATTTTCGATATTGCCGCTGTACCCAATCGAGAACTCCATTAAAACGGTCAAAAACCCAACCTAGGGGGCCCCCAAACTTCGGCCCTCGACGCAGTAATATAGCTGAAAGTGAGGGCGTGAGAGTAATAGCAATAAAGGTAGAAAGCAATACTGAAAAAGCAATTGTCAGCGCAAATTGTTTATAAAGCGCTCCTGTTGTTCCGGGAAAAAATGCCACGGGCACGAACACTGCCATCAACACTAAAGAAGTCGCAATTACAGCGCTAAAAAGCTCCCGCATTGACTCAAAAGCCGCTTCGCGAGCATTCATCCCTTGGCGGATCAGGCGGTCAATATTTTCTACTACAATGATAGCGTCATCAACCACTAATCCCGTCGCTAATGTCAGACCAAACAGAGATAAACTGTTAATCGTAAATCCGAAAACTTTGATAAAGGCAAACGTCCCAATCAAAGAAATTGGAATTGTGATGATAGGAATAATAGTTGTGCGCCAGTCTTGCAGGAAAACAAAAATCACTATCACCACTAGCAAGACAGATTCAAATAATGTCTTGACTACTTCTGCCATCGACTCTTCTACAAACAAAGTCGTGTCCAGCGCTACTCTATGTATCAACCCCGGAGGGAAAGCAACAGCTAGTTTTTCCATTTCTGTTTTGACGGCATGGGCAACATTCAAAGCATTACTTCCAGGCAGTTGGTAAATCCCTAAACCTACTGCATCATTGCCTCGAAATCGCAGAAATGAGCTGTAATTCTCTGCCCCTAGTTCTGCTCTACCCACATCTTTTAATTTAACTAACGTTCCATTTGTCTCTGTTTTGAGGAC
The DNA here is from genome assembly GCF_036702355.1 of Microcoleus sp. D3_18_C4. Classification (NCBI taxonomy): domain Bacteria; kingdom Bacillati; phylum Cyanobacteriota; class Cyanophyceae; order Oscillatoriales; family Microcoleaceae; genus Microcoleus; species Microcoleus sp. D3_18_C4. The sequence goes on along the minus strand of NZ_JAUBTF010000009.1, from coordinate 30,484 downwards.
GATTTCTTCAAATTCTGCTGGTTCTTTGAGGCGACTTTCAGCACGCAAGTCAATTTGATACATTTGTCCCTGCGGAGCAGGTTCTTGACCAACTCTCCCAGCACCAACTTGCAAGTTTTGTTCGTTGAGAGCCCTCGTTATATCTTGCATTGTGAGACGGCGAGCGGCTAGTTTATTGGGGTCTATCCATAAACGCATTGCATAGCGTCTTTCCCCAAAAATTCGCACGTCACCAACCCCTTTTACTCGCTTTAAAGCATCTGCTAAATATAGGTCAGCGTAGTTGCTTAAAAATATGGTGTCGTATTCTTTATTTTCTGTAAATAAACCGATCGCTAATAGGAGACTTGTAGATTGTTTGGTAACTCTAACTCCTGTGCGTTGTACGGCATCTGGTAGTTGTGGCTGAGCAACTGCAACTCGATTTTGAACATCGACGCCGGCAATGTCTTTGTTGCGCGATGAATCAAAGGTAGCTGTAATGGTGCTAGTGCCATCGTTACTACTACTGGAAGTTAGATATTTGAGCCCTTCAACGCCGTTGATTTGCCTTTCTAGGATGTTCGTAACTGCATTTTCGACAATTTCAGCACTCGCCCCGCTGTAGTTAGCTGTGACGTTAATTTGGGTAGGGCTGATGTCGGGGAAGCGCTCGATAGGTATGCTGGGGATGCTGATTGCGCCTACCAAGATAATAATTAAGGCGCAGACGCTAGCAAAGACGGGTCGTTTAATAAAGAAATCTGCAAACATTATTTGGGTAATGGGTAGTTGTTAGTTGATAATTCGTAATTTCTAATTCCTAATTAGACTTACGTCAAAAATTAAAATTTCCCCTTTTTTAATAGCTGAGCAATCAAGTAGTTTCACATAAAGTACGTAGTTGCGCTTTAGCGCTCTTAAGAAGTGAATCAAGAGCGCTAAAGCGCAACAACATACCTTATTTTTTGCTCCCTACTGGTAATTTTTCCCCAGCTTTTTTCCCTTCCTCTTGAGCCATAATCGGAACACCGTCTGTCAGGTTAAGGATGCCTGCGGTAACAATTTTTTCCCCGGCTTTCAAACCTTCGATAACTTGATAATTATTCCCCTCAATGGCTCCCAATTTCACGGATTTTTGCCGCGCTACTAAAGGTGGCATTCCAGGTTTTGCCTGTTCCGGCTTTTGAGCTGTGAAGACAAATGTTTCCCCACCTAAGCGAGTGACTGCTGTGACTGGAACTAAAATTCCGGGGTTCTGTTTCCAGATGACTTTAGCTTTTACAAACTGGAGATTAAGCAGTTCGCCGGTGGGGTTGGGAAAGGTGGCTTTAGCTAAAATTGTTTGGGAATTGGCGCTGACGTTGGGGGAGATAAAACTGATTTGACCTTGGGCGATCGCCTTACCTTGAGCGTCGAGCATTTGTACTGGCAACCCTAAGCGTAATTGAGGCATCCGTTCCAAAGGAATTGATAACCGCAAGTCTAGCAATTGGTTCTCTGTCAGGGTGGCAATGGCGTTGCCTTTTTGCAAGTAATCACCTACTTTCACTGGTATGTCGCCGATGACTCCCGCGAAGGGCGCGATGACAGCAGTTTCTTGTAGTTGTACTTCAAAGCCACGCACTTGAGCGGCGGCCTCGGCAACTTGCGCTTCAGCTTGATCGAGCTGTTCTTGGCGAGTGCCGTTGGCTAACTGCGCTAATCTGCTCTTGGCTTGTGCGACTTCTGCTTCGGCTTTGGCTATTTCCTCTGGGCGCGAACCGTTTTGCAGTTGCCGCAAAGCTTGCCGCTGTTGTTGCAAGGCGGCTGTCCGGCGCTCGATCTCGGCTTGTCTGTTCTTTTGTCGCTGCTCAAACCGCCTTTGAGCTTCTCTGAGGTTGGCTTTGGCGCTGCCTTCTTTTTGGGTGTATTGCTCAAGGGTGTTGGCGGATTCTGCACCTTCTTTTGCCAATGCCTGATATCTGGCAAGCTGCTGGCTGGCTAACTTTGCTTCGGCTGTGCTTGCTTCTATTTGCGCTCTGGCTTGAGCGATGTCTTCTAAGAGGCTACCTGTTTGGGCGTCGGCGAGGTCGGCTTCAGCTTGGGAAACGCGGGCTTGGGCTTGACCAATTTCTTCTGGCCGAGAGCCCGATCGCAGTTGGGCGAGGTTGGCTTGGGCTTGGGCGACTTGGGCTTGAGCTTGGGCTATTTCTTCGGGCCTGGCTCCTGCTTGCAATTCGGCTAAATGGGATTGAGCGCGGATCAGGTTGGCTTGGGATTGCCTCAAGTCAGCTTGGGCGCTCTCGCTTTTCATGCGGGCGATGGGTTGCCCTTGGTTGATGAAGTCCCCGGATTTGACAAAAATCTCCGTGACTAGCCCTTCTACTTCGGGTTTGATTTCTACCGAACGCTTGGCTTCTAAGCTGCTGACAAATTCCGAGGAATCTTGGACTGAGCTGGTTTGTACGGCTGCGAGCTTGACTGGTATGCCTGGGGGTTGGGCTGCTGCTGCCTGTTGCTGTGGGCGATTCTGACCCGATTGCCACGAGTACCAGCCGAAACCTGCTGCGCCTGTGGCGATCGCGATCGCGGCAATTAGGGGCCAGCGCGATCGTTGTTTAGCAGCAGGTTCGGGGCGATCGACAACGGTTGCAGAATCCTGCAGTTGATCGCTGTCTGCATCGGTTGGGTGCTGTTCGGGTTTAGCAACAGGTTCGGGGCGATCGGCAACGGCTGCCAAATCCTGCGGTCGATCACTGTCGGCATCGGTTGGGTGCAGTTCCGGTGTGGGAGATTTTTGCTTTTCAGCTTCAACGACGGATTCTGGGGATTTAGAATAACTCATTGGCAGCACCACTTAGATTTTTTTTAACTTCTGACTGAGACTTGGGCGAAATCTTTGATTTTCCGGCGTTCCTCTCAAACATGGGGGAATAAGGACAAGGGATTTTAAACAGGATGGAATCGGGAAAGTCTCTTTTTAATGGGGTTGGGGTATGTGCAGGGCTTTAGTCCCATCGCAGTTAGCCAAGCCAGGGAGTGCTTCTTTTTAGGAAAGCTTCTTGTTATTTCTCAAAAGTTACGATGGCAGGCAAGATTGCACATCATTCTTATGACTCACCTGAGTGGGTGAGTTGGAAGGATTTTCCCTTGGAGTCGGCGGATTCAGCCGATGTGAGGGAGTCACGAACTCTGGCGATCGCACTTTTTTCCTTGGCTAGCTGCTCGGTTAACCACTCTATCTCTGACGCCAGCACTGACTTGCAGCGATCGCGAGAGGCAAATTGATAGTCGTCGGTTAGTGGATATTCGCTCTTGAGGCTTTCGATGTAGTCTTGCCGGGTGTAACAGGCTCGCAAGCGGTGTTCCAATAGCTTCAGCCGTTCTGCTGGTTCTAAGTCGCCAAAAAAGAAAAACTTGATTTGGAACCGGGAACCACTGTTAACCCAGCTTTCTTGAGGGTGTTCGAGCATTTTTTGCCGCCAGAGTTCGCGCCCTTGGGCGGTAATTCCGTAGATTTTGCGCGGACAACCTGCATCTCCGGCTTCTTCGGCAATTACCGAAATCTCCCCTCGCTCTTCCAAGCGCTTCAACAGCGGGTAAATCGCTCCGTAGTTGACGCTGATGCAACTGCTCATAAACAGCTCCAGTTTTTGCTTTAAGCGATAGCCGTGCAGGGGTTGCAACTGTAGCAGCCCAAGGGCTGATAATTCAAGCATTTATATCAATTTGATATTATAGTCTGGATTATATCACTATATCGGACTCAAGGGCGAGCGGGTCAATAGCTAGTTTCCAAGAAAATCGAGATTTAAATACACATTTAATAAGTTTTGTCAATACCATTAAGATATACTTTTCAGAACCCAGAGTGAATTTTCTTGTGGAACAGGCATCTGGCCTGTTCTTGAGAATGGTGCAAGATCTCAGATTTCTGCCACATATCTCTTCTTGGCAAGAGAATCAGAACTTTTATTGGTAGGAGTTGGTTGAATTTTTCAACCCTGACACACTTTAGTATTTATTGAAGATTGATTGCAGCCACTGTTTTTTTTGTAGCTAATACTCGTATTATTTTTCTCAAGTATTGCAGTAAAAAAAGTGTTGGGTTTGTTTCCACTCGCCCTGTTTGTAATGTACGGATCTGTGAGATTTTAGCTCTTTGTTGAGGCATAAAAAAAAGCAACGCACCATACGGGTCGTTAAAGCCAGATGTTTTTCCATGCCCGTAATCATCCTCAAGGATGATTTTTTAGGAAAACTTTCCCCGATTATCTGCTATTAATATGACACAAAGAGAGTGATTTATCTTGCTCATCAAACCCCAATTAACGCCCTGTAATTACTTGAAAGAGCCATCCAAAAAGCATCACACTCAAGAAAATCACGCCTCCGACAATTAATATCAAACCCAACAGCAACGCCGCCACAAATAGCCAATCGGCTTTTTTGCCTTGTTCAGGGGAACCTAAATGAGCATCCAGCAATTCTATATTTTTGACATTAGCTTTCCAAGCAACATCCACCAAATCTCCGGCTACCGGTACAGTACCAGCCACTGTATCAAATACGATATTAGCTGCCATTTTTACTAAGGTCTCTTGAGGCACTCCCATTTGAGCGGATTTGAAGACAACATATCCTGCAAAAATTGAACTGATTACATCGCCGCCGCCCGGTATCAGTCCCAATATCGGATCGAGTCCGATGCGGTACTTTGTGCCGGGAATCGGAATTGCATTGTCTAGTAAATGGCTGATCCGGCGCAGTCGGCGCAAGGATGCTACATGAGATGGGCTGGGGTTATTTGGGGAGGAATTTTGTATAGGAGAACGTGACATTTAATGGCTCTCGATTGCGATATTACTGCTAGTTTATGATATTTATTGAAGCATATTCAATTTTTTTCACTATGCCTCAAGCAGATTTTTACTGATTTTGGGCGATCGCCTTTTGTTTGTTTTTGAATGCACAGAAACCCGGTTTCTGTTCAAAACCGGGTTTCTTGCTTCTAGCTGGGGGCTTTTAATTTAGCCTGTTATTTGTTGCCTTCAGTGAAGTCGGCGTCAATCACGTCGTCGCCGCCGCCTGTCGGGCCACCGTCTCCGTAGCCGCCGGGGCCACCAGGGCCGTCAGTTGGGCCGCCTGCTTGCTGGTACAGGTTGCTGCTGACAGCGTAGAATGCTTGCTGCAACTCTGTTGTTAGGGTTTTGATGCGATCGTCATCTTCGCTCTCGATCGCGGATCGCAAGTCTTTAAGCAACCCTTCAATCTTAGTTTTGTCATCAGCGGGAACTTTATCGCCCAATTCTGCTAACTGCTTCTCGATTTGATAGGCTTGAGAATCAGCTTGGTTTTTGCGATCGATCCTTTCGCGACGTTCCTTGTCAGCAGCCGCATTCGCCTCGGCTTCCTTGACCATTTTCTCGACTTCATTGCTGGGCAAAGTAGAAGCACCAGTAATGCTAATCGATTGCTCCTTGCCAGTACCTTTATCCTTAGCAGCTACATTCAAAATACCGTTAGCATCGATATCGAAAGTAACTTCAATTTGAGGTACGCCACGGGGGGCTGGAGGAACTCCATCTAAGCGGAAGGTTCCCAAATCCTTGTTATCATTCGCCATTTCCCGTTCGCCTTGCAAAACGTGAATTTCCACGTTTGTTTGGCCGTCTACAGCAGTCGAGAAAGTTTCCGACTTCTTGGTAGGAATAGTGGTGTTGCGGGGAATGATTTTGGTCATCACGCCACCCAAGGTTTCGACGCCGAGAGACAGCGGAGTAACGTCGAGCAACAGGATGTCTTTGACTTCGCCGGAAAGTACGCCGGCTTGAATTGCTGCACCGACTGCGACCACTTCGTCCGGGTTTACCGTTTGGTTGGGGTCTTTGCCAAGGAGTTTTTTAACCAGTTCTTGCACCGCAGGAATGCGCGTAGAACCACCAACTAAGACGACTTCATTAATTGCAGATTTGTCTAATTTGGCGTCGCGGATCGCATTTTCTACGGGGATGCGGGAGCGATCGATCAAATCCGAGCACAGTTCTTCAAACTTGCCCCGCGTCAAAGTCGTGTCCAAGTGTTTTGGCCCGTCTTGAGTCGCGGTAATAAACGGCAGGTTGATTTCTGCTTGGGTAACGCTTGAAAGCTCAATCTTGGCTTTTTCTGCTGCTTCCGTCAGGCGTTGCAGTGCTTGTTTGTCTTTGCGAAGGTCAATGCCTTCGGCTCTTTGGAATTCATTAGCGATGAAATCAACAATTTTTTTATCGAAATCGTCACCGCCGAGGTGAGTGTCTCCAGAAGTTGCTAGCACTTCAAATACGCCGTCGCCTACTTCGAGAATAGATACGTCGAAAGTACCGCCACCTAAGTCAAATACGAGGATGGTTTCGTTGCTCTTTTTATCTAACCCGTAAGCTAAAGCTGCTGCTGTAGGTTCGTTAATAATCCGCAGCACTTCTATACCGGCAATTTTTCCCGCGTCTTTCGTAGCTTGGCGCTGGGAGTCGTTAAAGTAAGCGGGAACAGTAATTACCGCTTGGGTAACAGTTTCGCCAAGGTATTTGCTGGCGTCTTCTACGAGTTTGCGGAGAACTTGTGCAGAAATTTCTTCTGGGGCAAATTGCTTGCCGCGGGCGGGACAGTCTAGTTTGAGGCTGTTGCCGACTTTGAGAACTTTGTAGGAAACTTCAGTGGTTTCGTGGGTTACTTCATCAACCCGACGCCCGATAAACCGTTTTACTGAGTAAAAGGTGTTTTCGGCGTTCATCACGGCTTGACGCTTGGCGATTTGTCCGACAAGTTGATCCCCATTTTTAGCATACGCTACTACAGAAGGTGTGGTGCGACCCCCTTCGGCGTTGGCTATGACGGTGGGTTTGCCGCCTTCCATAACTGCGACGCAGGAGTTTGTCGTACCTAAGTCAATTCCAACTACTTTTCCCATAGGGGTGTTCCGGCTCCAATCTCTACAAAATTTTGGTTTTCTATCTGTGTGATAGTCTGGTTATTCAGGACTGCGATTTCACCTGTGGGGGGTGTACGGATAGTGAGTCCTGCTTTAATACAGTCTTAGATAGGTGCTTATCTCTATACTGCGGGTGGTTAGACCAGGCGATGAAGGCGTGTTTACCGAACCTTTTGGGGGACGGTTGCATTCATGAGGTTTACACCGCTACAGTTGTTGACTGCTTTTCTTTACTCTTCCTAATGTACGGTGTGCGATCGATTCGGGTATTGTGGCAAACCGTATACGTTGTGTTGTATTTGCCGTCTTTGTTGTATAAATTTTGTTTGGTTGGTAGGGGCGATCCGTTTTTTGGCTTCAAATCAGGTTTAATATCATTTCCGGTTACACTCATACATGATGTTGACGGTTGACGGTTGACAGTGGACAGTGAACAGTCAACAGTGAACAGCGAACTTGAATTTACTATTCCGATGCTAACGGATTTGATATAACATCAATTCTAAAAAGGGATAGGGCAATGCCGTGTCCCTAGCCGTTTACTTCCAGGCTGTGCCGGGGAAGGAATATTTTATTGAGGGAGAGCCTCAAGTCCGCCTCCTGGGAATCTCGGAAAATTAGTGAATTTTCCAGCTTTTCATTGCTATTTTTTACCGATCAGCAGAGCTGCCGGAAAGTAACTGAGAGCGTCACCAATTGCCAACGTACCGTTACTTTCTACCGCCTGATTTGTAATTGCATCTTTCCAAACCGACGGCATTTGCTCGGATAATTTCAAATTAGTATCTTTCCAGACTTGTTTGCCGATCGGCATTTCTTCCGGTTTGACAATTCCCGTCAAAAACCGGGGAGCAATGACAATAACTGTAGTCTCTCCAAAGCTTCTGGCAAAGGCAACAACATTATCTTTAAACGTGCCAACTGCTTCCAGGGGCAGATAATCGCCAGATTGAAAAACTTGCAAGTATTTTTTTCTCGCTTCTAGCGCTCTTGCCGTCAAAAACAACTTAATTCTCGCGTCTTCTCGCGTCGCAATCAAATCTTCAACCAGTTGCAAAATATCCGTCTGAGCTTGCTCTTTAATTTCCCCCAAAACCTCGATTCTGCGCTCAAAATCCACGGGACGGCGGTTATCCGGATCGACGTGGCTTAAATCCCAGAATTCCGTCCCTTGATAAATGTCGGGAACGCCCGGGGACGTGATTTTCAGCAGCGTTTGAGATAAAGAATTGAAAATTCCGTAATTAGCTACTTTTTTACAGAAAGGTGTAAATTTGTTGAGAAACTGATTTTGTTCCGAAGGTTCGAGAACGGTATCGACAAAGGTCATAAAACCAGCTTCGTAATCGTTATCCGGTCTCAGCCAAGCCGTATAAACTTTTGCTTCGCGGACAGCTTTAATCACATAATCTTTCAGGCGATCGACATAATCAGTGTTTTCAATTCCCTCAAAGGGAAAACTGCCGAGCAGAGTTTGGTACAGGAAGTATTCGTCATTAGTATCTGGAACCATTCGATTCGCAAAGTTGACTTTCTTAGAAGAGTTTACCTCTCTCCAAGACCTGACTTGCTGTTCCCATTCATCGGGAATTTCTGACAAAACGTTTATTCTGGCTCGCACATCTTCGCCGCGTTTGGTATCGTGGGTAGCTGTAGCATTCATTTTGTGCGGCCAAGCGACTTGCTGTTGTTTGTTGAACTCGTGAAAATCTCCCAGCGACACGCCGAACTGACTGGGATTTCCTCCCACTTCGTTGAGGGATAAAAGCCGATAGTAGACGTATAAAAGCGTGTCTTCAACGCCTTTTGCCATTAATGGGCCCGTCAACTGCTGGAGTTTCATTACAAAGTGCCGACGCTGCTCTTTTTGTTCTGGTGTTAGAGTTTCTTCTTCTTCCAGTAACAGCACCGTTTCGATAAATTTAAGTTCCTTGAGGAGTCTGGGTGCTTGTTGTTTGGCATGGGCGATCGCATATTTGACGTAAGTGCGATCGGACTCTCTCAAACCGTCTTGATTGATGTAAGTTCGGTAGACTGGAAAAATTGTCAAAACAGCCGCCAATGCTTTTTCCAAACCGGGACGAGTAAAGTCATTTCCCTGTCTCGACTGACCGGAGATATTCTTCAAAAGTTGAGCTAGATTGTCTACATCTCCCGCCAAGTTTTTCTCAACAATCAGTCCTTTTTTATCTAAAAATAACTGTTCATAGGGAACATTCAAGCGAGTAAATCTCTGATATATTTCGCTAAATTGCTGTTCGCGATCGCACCGACAAAAAACGCCGTTTACGTAATTCAAAAAGTCGTAGCCGCTCGTTCCCTCAATCGGCCAATATGACGGCAAATCTTCTTCGTGTTCCAGAATTTTTTCAACAGTAATGTAAGTATCTCCGACTTTCTCCCGGAGCCGTTTCAAATATTCTGTGGGGTCGTAAAGTCCGTCGATGTGGTCGATTCTCAATCCGGTAAACTTTCCCTCATCAACCATGTCGAATATCAGAGCATGGTTTTTGTGAAAAACTTTAATCTCTTCAACTTTTACCGAAATAAGCTCGTTGACCGTAAAAAACCTTCGGTAGTTAATTTCTTCTGCCCCCACTTTCCAGAAAGACAGACGGTAAAACTGCTCGGAAAGCAAATCGTCTAGCAGATTAAAGCTTTCGGCATTCCCCTTTTCTCCGTTAAAAACTTTGATATTTTCATCAATGAATTCCTGTACAAGGGGATTTTGGTTGTAGAGTTCCCACAGCAGCCCTTTGACAAAAGCTATCTGATCGTATCGGGTTTTACCTTTAGTTTCTGAAGGTGTATTTTTAATCAAATAAAGAATTCCTAAAAACTTGATAAAATCTGGATGGCGTCTGCCTAATTCCCTGGCTAAATGCCCCAAATTATGACTGATAAATTTAGCATAAGATTCAATTCTTACTGGCAATTGTAAGCTATAATAATTGATAGTCAGCCCGATTTCGCTGTATTTGAGTTGAATCTCGCCATTTTCCAAACACTCTCCATAAAAATTGCCCAGCAGCGGAGCCAGCACTCGACCTCTGAGATGTTCGTAAGCATGATTCCATTCAATATCAAAGTAATCAAAATAGTCGGAATCTGGCCCGTGTTCCAATACGTCTAACAGCAGCAAATTTTGAGTGTCGTAAGCCATGTGGTTCGGAACAATATCTTGCAGCCATCCCATGTTCCGTTTCTTAATTTCGTATGTGAGGGCTTCAAAATTTTCTGATGTTCCCAAATCGGGATTGAGCTGATTTGAGTCAACGACATCGTATCCGTGAGAGCTGCCTTTTCTGGCTTTAAATATTGGTGAAGCGTAAAGGTCGGTAATTCCTAAATCTTCCAGATAGCTAAGGATTTGTTTGGCGGCTTCAAAGTTAAAACCTCCATGAAATTGAATCCGATAAGTTGTTGTGGGAATTCTCATTATGTTAATTTTACTCCTGGTTTTTTAGGGTTTTCTCTTTTAATATATGAGGCAGAGCCTCCTCGACTGCATTCCCCGGCAGAGGCTAAGAACGAGATAGGTTCGGCCTCCTGTTGCTTGTTCCTAGGCTCTGCCGGGGAACGCCTGTATTTGAGGCTCTGCCTCCCGTGTTAATTACTCTAATTCATAGAGTGCAAAACTATGCGGTTTAATGGTCAATTTTTGCTCTGAAGTTATTTTTTCAGGCAAGCTAGAACCTGAACCCATCCATTTTTCATCAGCAGAGTCTAAAATTTTGTGACCGTTGCCTTGGGGCAGTGCAGCCGTAAAAGCAACATCTTGCGTGTTGAAGTTTAGAATGCAGAATATCTGGCTGTCATCTGTCCAGCGACGTAGAAATAAGATTTTTTCCGCTTCAATGCTGGACACTTCTAGACTGTTTTTGTCGAGTTTTTTAAGCGCTGGTATTGTCCGCCGCAGTTGAATCAAATGTTGGTGCCATTCCCAAAGGATTTTGTGTTTGCCTTCGGTTTGTTTTTCCCAGTTTAACTTACACTTCTCGAAAGTCTCAGGACTCTGGGGGTCGTGAAACTCGCCTCGGCCTTCAAAAATTTTAAATTCTTGTTGTTTGTCTTTGCGGATAGCTTCAATTAAGTTTTCGTCCGAGTGGGAAACGAAGTAAAAAAACGGTGCTTCTTCTCCGTATTCTTCTCCCATAAAAAAGAAGGGAATGTAGGGAGAAATTAAGACTGTGCCGGCTGCAAGTTTCAACCCTTCAAAGTCAACTATGTTGGATAGTCTGTCTCCCAAAATGCGGTTGCCAATTTGGTCGTGGGTTTGGGAAAACACCAGAAATTTATGACCCGGTTCATCCTTAACAGAATTGCCGTGTCTCCGCTTTCTGTGGGGGGCGTACTGGCCGGAGTAAACAAAGCTTTCTTTGAAGGCTTTTTCTAAGTGTTCGCACTTGCCGTAATCTTGGTAGTATCGGTCGTCTTCTCCGGTGAGCAAGGCGTGCAGTGCGTGGTGGAAATCATCGCACCATTGGGCGTCTAATCCGAAGCCACCGAGTTCTTTAGGACGTATTGTGCGGACATCATTCAAGTCACTTTCGGCTATTAAGTAAAGTTGCCGTCCTAGTTCTTGCGAAATATCGGCTGTGGCATCGGATAGTTCTTGTAAAAAAGGTCTTGCACCTACTTCAAATATTGCTTGAATGGCATCTAATCTCAGGGCATCGATGTGATAGTCTCGAAACCAGTAGAGGGCGTTTTCAATAAAGTAGTTACGCACGCCGTCGCTGTAGGCGTCGTCGAAGTTGAGGGGGTCTCCCCAAATTGAGCCGTATTTGGATGTAAAGTAGGGGCCGAATTGACTGAGGTAGTTGCCTTCGGGGCCGAGGTGGTTGTAAACTACATCGAGAATTACTGAAATGCCGTGTTCGTGGCAGGCGTTGACGAGTGTTTTGAAGCCTTCCGGGCCGCCGTAGGAGTTTTGAACTGCGTAGGGATATACGCCGTCATATCCCCAGTTTCGCTCGCCCGGAAATTGGGCTACTGGCATGATTTCGATGGCGTTGATTCCCAATTCTTTAAGTTGTTTTAGCTGGGGAATTATTGCTTCAAATGTTCCGGCTTGGGTGAAGGTGCCGACGTGCAGTTCGTAGATAATCATTTCGGCTAGCGGCACGCCTTGCCAATTTGTATCAGTCCAAGTAAAGATACTTTCATCTATTACTTGGGACGGAGCGTGTACGCCTTGGGGTTGATATTTTGAGGCTGGGTCTGGTCGGTCGGTTTTTCCTTCGATTTGATAAGTGTAAAGGGTTCCTGGTTCGATGTCTGTAGCTGTGGTTTGCCAATAACCTTCTGCGGATTGTTGCAGGGGTATCAGGCGTTTTTTTGGGGAAACAATTTGGACGGCGATTTGTTTGAGGGTGGGCGCCCAAACGGTAAATTCACATTGGTTATTGCCGAGGTAATTTGCTCCTATCTTCACTTTGAGCTGTTCTCCTTATAAAATAGGTTGGTAGTTCGATCGCCCGACGCGCTATCAAATGCTTGCCCTTAACGTTCAGCGCCTGTTTAGACGGTAATATTACTTAATATAACAAACAACTAACTTTAGACAGAGGCATCAAAAGCTCAAATCGTGTAACGGGCAAAAGTAGCAGTTAGTTATGTCTAAATTAGAGCATGAATCCGCACGGGGGCGATCGCCAAATTAACGGTCTGAAATCGTTAATATTTCTGGTTGATATCATGTCGAAAATCTACCTAAAGATAGGTCAAAAATCAGCGCGAGTGTGGATTTTATGGTTATGGCTTTTGGACGGGAAATCTGCTGCAATCTTGACTCGGCGGAGTCTCGCGAGTGGTTGGTCACAAACGGGATCGGCGGTTACGCTAGCGGGACGATCGCAAATCTCCTCACCCGCCGCTATCACGGCTTGCTGATAGCCGCCCTCAAACCCCCGCTGGGACGCACTTTGATGCTCGCCAAGCTGGACGAGACGGCTGTGTATCACGATCGCGCATATCCGCTTTATACAAACCGCTGGGCCGACGCGACGATGGAACCCCACGGCTACAAATACATTGAAAGCTTTCACCTAGAAGGCACGACGCCTGTTTGGAGGTTTGCTTTCGCCGACGCTATCCTGGAAAAGCGGATTTGGATGCAGCAAGGTGCTAACACAACATATATTCAATACCGCTTGCACCGCGCCTCACAACCGATCGCCCTCGCTGTCAAAGCCCTGATCAACTATCGCGACTACCACCACACGACGAGCGTCGGCGACTGGCAGATGAACCTACAAACCTTGGAACGCGGGGTTTGCGTAACTGCATTTCCCAAGTCTGCACCCCTGTACCTGCTGACAGATGCCGAACCAGAGGCGAAATTTCGAGTTTCTACGCCTTTATACAATTGGCATTACGGATTTGACCTAGCAGCCGAAAAGCGGCGCGGATTGGACTACTGCGAGGATCACTTGCACGCGGCGACTTTTCACATGACGATCGCACCGGGAAGTTCTCTCACATTGATCGCGAGCACTGAGAAAAATACCGAACTCAACGGCGGTACAGCTTTAGAAGAGCGCCGCACTTATGACCAACAACTGCTGCAAAACTGGTCAAAACTGAGCGAATCTCCCGACTGGATCAATCACTTAGTGCTCGCCGCCGACCAATTTATCGTCAGCCGCCCGCTACCGGAGGAATCTCAAGGCAAAACGATCATCGCCGGATATCCCTGGTTCAGCGACTGGGGGCGCGATACGACGATCGCCCTACCCGGTCTCACAATCTGTACCGGGCGATGGGAAATTGCGCGCTCGATTTTGCGGACATTTGCGCGGTATGTCGATCGGGGAATGCTGCCGAACCGCTTCCCGGATGCGGGCGGCGCACCGGAATACAACACCGCAGACGCCACGCTGTGGTACTTTGAGGCAATTCGCGCTTATATTGATGCCACGGGGGACGACGAACTTTTGAGCGAACTCTGGCCTACTTTATGTGAGATTGTTGATTGGCACATACAGGGAACTCGGTATAATATCCGCGTCGATCCCGATGACGGTTTAATCTACGCGGGCGAAATCGGCGTGCAACTGACTTGGATGGACGCGAAAATCGGGGATTGGGTGGTGACGCCTCGGATTGGTAAGCCGATCGAACTCAGCGCGCTTTGGTACAATGCTATACAAGCTATGGCAAGTTTTGCTCGAAAACTGGGCAAGCCTCACAATGAATACCAGCAATTGGGCGATCGAACAGCCGCCGGATTTCCTCGCTTCTGGAACGCCTCAACCGGTTACTGTTACGACGTTCTCGACGGTTTAGACGGACACGATGCCTCGCTGCGGCCCAACCAAATATTCGCCGTATCCTTGCCCCTAGACTCGATTCCTCCTCACTCCGCCAACTCCTTGTCAGCGGGGATGCGCCAGGAAACCCGCTATACACCGTTACTGACGCCCATCCAGCAGCGTGGCGTGGTGGACGCCTGCGCTCAACAGCTTCTAACTTCTGTCGGCCTCCGCAGCCTCTCGCCGCAGCACCCGCAATATCGCGGCACATACGGAGGCGACCAATTGCAGCGCGACAGCGCCTACCACCAGGGCACAGTTTGGGGCTGGCTGATTGGCCCCTTTGTCTTAGCGCACTTACACGTATACAAAGATCCAGCACAAGCGAGCGAATTCCTCGAACCGATGGCACATCATATAAGGGGCGGCGGAGTTGGCAGTCTGGGCGAAATTTTTGAGGGCGATGCCCCTCACTCGCCGCGAGGCTGCACGGCTCAAGCTTGGACTGTGGCTGAGGTGCTGCGGGCTTGGTTGGCAATTAATACTGTGGGTGTTTAAATGGGGAATGTTATCTTTGGTGGAAAAAGAGATTTATGGCATTATTATTAGCGGGCGATATTGGCGGAACTAAGACAATTTTGCGGTTAGTGGAAAGGACTGTTAACGGTGAAATGAACGCTCTTTACGAGTTTCGATATCCGAGCGGGGAGTTTCCCGATTTAGTGCCGATGGTGCAGCAGTTTTTGACGGAAGCTGCTACGAAATTGGATTTTGCGCCATTGCCTGAAAAAGCTTGTTTTGCGATCGCAGGCCCGGTGGTTAACAACACTGCAAAACTGACTAATTTGCCTTGGAGGCTAGATGCGAAGCGTCTGGAACAAGAATTAGGAATATCCCGCGTCACTTTAATTAATGATTTTGTTGCGGTTGGCTACGGGGTGTGGGGTTTGGATGCTAAAGATTTGCACATTTTGCAAGTCGGAAAACCCCGCCAACACGATCCAATTGCTGTTATTGGTGCGGGGACTGGTTTGGGAAATTGTTTTGCCGTTCCCGATGCAAATGGCATCAAGGTTTTTTCTTCGGAAGGGGGACACGGTGACTTTGCTCCTCGTTCGGAGTTGGAGTTTGAATTGCTGAAATATTTGTTAGCAAAACACGACATTCAAAGAATATCGATCGAGCGTGTAGTTTCGGGACAAGGGATTGTTTCAATTTACCAGTTTTTGCGGGACAGAAAGTTTGCTCCTGAATCGCCGGAGGTAGGGGAAGTTATCAAAAAATGGGAGTCAGAAATAGGGAAAACTGAAAAAACTGTCGATCCGGGGGCGACAATTGCACAGGCGGCACTCAAAAAGTGCGATCGGCTTTCGGAACAAACTATGCAAATGTTTGTAGAAGCTTACGGTGCAGTGGCGGGAAATCTGGCTGTGACACTGTTACCTTACGGCGGTTTGTACGTAGCTGGCGGCATCGCTGCTAAGATTTTGCCGCTGATTCTAGAAGGGGGTTTTATGCGAGCGTTTACGCACAAAGGCCGGATGGATTCGCTGTTAGAAATGATGCCAGTTCGATTGGTTTTGAATCCCAATGTAGGGTTAATTGGTGCGGCTGTTTGTGCGGCCGGTCTTTAGTTAATAATTGTAGGGTGCGTCAGCTTTAAGCTTATAAATCTTTGAAAAAATAATGCTCTGCTGACGCACCCTACTTAGCTATAGTTATGTCATCTTCAAAATCTTCTCAGCAGCACCTTCAGACACCGGCATCACCGATAACCGATTGCCTTTCCTCACCAGCAAAATCTCATCAGCGCTAAACTTTTGTTTCAGTTCCTCCAAGGATATTAACTTAGCAAATTCCTCAACAAACTCAACTCTCACAGTTTGCCAGCGAGGTGCATCAAACTGCGATTTAGCATCATAATATTCGCTATTTATATCGAACTGAGTCGGGTCAGCAATTCCAGTTTCAACGACGCGCACTAAGCCAACAATTCCCGGTATTTTAGTATTAGAATGGTAAAAAAATACTAAATCTCCCCGACTCATTTCTCGCATAAAATTGCGGGCTTGATAGTTGCGAACGCCATCCCAAATGGAAGTGCGATCGTGCTTCAAATTCGCAATACTATAAACATCCGGTTCCGACTTCATTAGCCAATAATTCATACAATCTCTTCGCTGGGGTTAGCCAAATATTCTTGAATTTTATCTAAACACTGCTGCATAGCTTTTTGCATAAAAACCTGAACTATCAACAACCCAACGGGATAGAATACCGGAGAAGTCAGCATAAAATAAAACTCCCAATCAATCCGAGTTCCCTTTGCTGTAGCAGTGAAATTCCAATCTCCGCCACCAGACTCAATGAGTAGAGAAATCGGAAACTTAAACCCTCTAACCAGTCGGTAGGTTTGTCTTTCTGGCTTTTTGAAAGTAATGATTTCTTCATCAATCACCGAAGTGTCGGAATTTTCTATCCGCCGCACGCCGCCTTCACGCATCTCTCCACCATCTGCCATCTCAGCTTTAATAATTGCTGGAATTGGGCCGTATCCGCGAAAGACTTTGGGTAGATTTGACAGGGACGTAACAAAATCAAAGACTACTTCAGGCGATGCAGCGATTTCTACTAATGCCTTGGTTTTAACTAACATTTATTCCTCCCCCCATCTGATTGGATAATGAACTGTGAGTTAAAAGTGCGTAATTTTAATTATAAAATATCCTTCCGCTTCTGCAACCACAGAGTCAACATCAAATAAAGGAAAATATGCACGCACAAAATACCCCAATTTAAACTCAAATTCTCCCAGGTAGGATCGTAAACAGGAGTAGGCTCAAACGGCTGAGGAAGCGTACTCCCATCCGGTAATGTAGTAGGCGGCGGAACCATCCCATTCACATTAACTAAAGAGCCGTAAGCACCCACAGACCAGCGGCTTAACATCAGCCAAGAAAACTTGCTCGCCGCACCTTCCATCTTAAACAAAACTCCAGAAAAAATAATCTGAGGCAGCAATAAGAGAGGCAAAGCGCTATTAGCTTGAGAGCTATTTTTAACAATCGCGGAAACGACTAATCCGAGACTTATGCAGCTCATCAAAGTTAGGAATGTGGTAATACTTGCTCCCACAGACCAGGAAATAAAACTCGGTTCAGGGGATTTAAAAGCAATCAGAATAACTCCTACCATTAACAGAGTTTGCAATACAGCCAAACCAGAAAGTATAAAAATTTTTGAACCTAAATAAGCAAACAATCCTAAATTGACCAAACGTTCGCGCAAATAGATAGCAGATTCTTTAACAATTTCTTGCAGAGAAGTTGCCAGTCCTACCCAAATAGCTGCACAGGTAAATACAAATAAAACTCTGAGTGCTAAAGGTGCTAAAGTTGCCTCCGGTTCGCCAATTAATGGGTCTTTATCTCTGACTGCAAGCCGCAGTAAACTAATGCCTATCGGGGCTGTTAAAAGAGCTAAGCTTAAGTTAACTAAGTCACGGGAAACGAGGTGAAAATAGCGCTGAGCGAGCAAAACGAGTTGTTTTACAAAAGATTGAGATTTTTGTGCAGAAGGTGCAGAAGGTATTTTTGCATTAGCCTGGCCTGTGCTGAAGTGGTTGACAATATAGCGCTGATAGTAGGGAGATTTATTAAACTTTTCTGCCCAGCTTTGAACGTTGCTTTCTCCTGTTTCTAATTCGTTGTAAATGTCTGCAAAATCGCCACTTTTGACATCGAAAAAATCGAGCGCTTCCCTAGGTGGGCCGAAGTAACAAAGGCGTCCGCCGCGACCCATAAACACAATACGATCGCACATCGTGATATTTGCCGTCGCGTGAGTCACCAGAATCACCGTCCGGCCTTGATTTGCCAACTTTTGCAGCAGTTGCATCATCTTCTTATCCAAACCCGGATCGAGTCCTGAAGTCGGTTCGTCTAAAAAGAAAAGTTTCGGGTCTGCTAACAGTTCAACTCCGATGCTGACCCGCTTCCGCTGTCCGCCGCTAAGCTGTTTTACCAAAGCCTTGCGGCGGTGAGTCATTTCAATATCTTCTAAAGTTTTTGCGACTACCTGCTTGACATCTGTATCGGGAGGTAAGCGCAATTTAGCTGCATAACTCAAGACTTCTTCTACAGTCAAATCTGCGTGCACAATATCATCTTGAGGCACGTAACCGATTTGATTGCGGTAAATATTGAAGTTTTGGCGCAGGTTGTCACCGTTGAGAAACACAGCGCCGTTAGTAGTTTTTTCGATGCCTAAAAGCGTCCGCATCAAAGTAGATTTACCCGCACCGCTACCGCCGACTAAAGCCACAAACTGGCCCGGTTCGATCGCCAAAGTGATGTTATCCAAACGCTTCGGAATCACCAGACTGTCAGCATCCAAACGAATTTGATGGCCGGAGTCTTGCATCTGCAACTCACCGCTGCGGTAAGTTAGAGTAAACGGGCCGATCCGAATGGCATCTCCCTCGGACAATTGTATAGAATTTGTGACTCGCTGACCGTTAACAAAAACCCCATTAACGCTGTAGTCTCGCAAAATATAATTGCCGCGACTGTCTTGGTCAATTGTCGCGTGGCGTCTAGAAACAAGCGGCGCATCTAATTGCAGCGAAGCGTTTGGATCGCGGCCCAACAAAACCGACCGATTTTTAAGAAGAATTGACTGCTGGCTAGGGACTGCAACCTGATTCGCCAGCGGATTAAAATAAGTCAGCAAAACTTGATTTTGAGGATCGAGACCGATTTTAATTTCTGTGCCGTTTTTCAGACAATAACCGTCATTGGGAGTGATGCGAGTGCGATCGACAAATAAGCCATTAGTGCTCGGCCGCTGCCCGTCACCGTCGTAAATCCAGTAATTATCCCCAATTTGGCGCAAAACAGCGTGAACGCCGGAAACTGCGCGCCAGGGGTCGGGAATGGCTAAATCAGCACGAGTGCGATCGCGCCCCAATACGTGCTGCTGCTGTTTTAACTCTAACTGTAAAACCTCGCCTTGATTGCTTAATACTATATAAGGTCGATCGCTTAAAGCTGTCAGTTGTCCTATATTGCCTGTCATACTTCAATCGCGGTTTTTGCACTCACTTTTGTCAGCATATCAAAAAGTGGAAGTCATTAGTCATTAGTCATTAGTCATTAGTCATTAGTCATTAGTCATTAGTCAACAGTCAACCGTCAACAGTCAACCGTCAACAGTCATTTTGGCAACAACCGACAAACTGCGAAGCCGATTAATTGCCGCCGCTAATTCAAACCGCCGAAACATGGCAAAATCCCCTTCAGGAAAAGAGGATAAAATATCCATCCCCTGCGCCTCAATATCTGCCATCACCAAATCTATGATTTCCGACAAAGTGCGTTTTCCGTCCATGTATTGCTGCTTAGCATAAACCATTGCCGCAGCGATCGCCCTTAACTGTCCGCTGTCGACAATTTGCTCAACAGCACCCAAATCAATATCCTCAGTTCCGAAAGCCAATTCATCAACATCTCGCACCTTAACCCGCACATCTCGCCGTCCCCGACTCGGATCTAAACTAGCAGGAATCGGCACTCTTTGAGTAATCTCACCAAAAAATTTTCCCCCTTCGGCAGCACGGCTAATCGAGTAATTTTTAGCAATTTCTTTAGCTTTTTCAGTCACATTATATGCTTGAAAGTTATCCATTGAAATCACAGTATCTGCAACCTCAAAATAATCGCCACTTCCCCCCATGACTAAAATAGTCGATACGCCATAATCTGCATACAATAGTCTCACTTTATCAATAAACGGCGTAATCGGTTCCTTATCCTTAGCGATGAGTTCCTGCATTCGGCGATCGCGAATCATGAAATTCGTCGCCGCCGTATCCTCATCCACCAATAAAACAGGCATTTTCCCCACTTCCAAAGCCTCAATAATGTTAGCAGCTTGCGACGTGCTACCGCTGGCATTTTCAGTATAAAATTGTGCAGTATCTCTACCTTGTGGCAAGTGGTTAATAAAAGGCGAAATATCCACTCCCGCCACACTTCTGCCATCTTCTGCTCTAATTTTAACCGCCGCCGGATTAGTCACCACAAATTCCCTACCATCTCCCGGAATTCGGTTGTAAACTCCCAACTCGATCGCCCTGAGTAAAGTTGATTTGCCGTGATAGCCGCCGCCAACAATCAAAGTAATGCCAGCGGGAATACCCATACCGGAAATCAAACCGCGATTCGGACAATTAAACTTAACTTTTAATGAGGGCGGCGACTGAAAAGCCACAGCATTATTTAACAAAGGACTGTTGTCAACACCCGTGCGGCGGGGCAAAATAGAACCGTTAGCCACAAACGCAACTAATCCTTTTTCAGCTAACTGTTCCCGCAGCCAGTCAGCATCTTCTACAGTTTCAACGTGACGGCGACATTCCCCAGCATTTAAGTTAGCATACTTCAGAGACTTGCGGACAATTTGCGGAATATCTTCGCACAGCATTTCAGCAGCTTGTCGCCCTAAAATACTGCGCCCACCCGCTGGAAGTCCGACGGCAAATCGCACTTCAACTCCTCCTAAATCTTCGATATCGGATGTATTTGAGGAAATGATAAATGCGGAAGTTCGTTCTAAAACTTCTTGCCCGAAGCGAGTCACTGCAATCATACCGCTTTTCCCAGTACCGCGTTTGCTGCTGATGCTGTGTGCTGCTTGGTCAAACTGGCGAGTCAGGTAATCTCGCAAGGCTATTTCTCGACTGCGAGAGTTGAAATGTTCGCGGGGAATTTGAGCAATGTTTGGCGGAACTATGACTCTAAATTTACTGGGAGAAGCAAACGGATCTCCCTGCACGTAATCAATAATTAATGTGAATTCAGAAAAGTCGTAGTTACCTTGAATGTCTTTGTAGGCTTTGTAGCCTCGATTGTCTAGTTGCAGTAAATGCCGTTGCAGGGTTTCTTTGTTAGTCATTAGTCATTAGTCATTAGTCATTAGTTATTAGTGGGTCGTTGGCAGTCTCAATAACAGTCATCATGCCCAATGCCCCATGCCCCATGCCCCCTGCCCCATCCCCAATTCCCAATTGCCCATGCTCAATTCCCAATTACTAATTACCTAATTCCAATAATTTAGCCACGGCATTAACAACAATTTGAGCAGAACCGGCGAAAAAAGGTCGATCGATAGTGGCTAATGTATCGCTAGATTGGTGATAGTGGGGCGATCGCAAATTTGCAGTATCCGTCACCAACACAGCACCAATTCCTTTATACCAGAAAGGCGCGTGGTCGCTCCGCAAAACATCGGGAGTCAGCAACCCTTTCAGGGGAACCGGCAGCGCCACCACCGGCGGCAAATCGGCTTTTCCAGACTCCGCAAAACTTTTCAATAGCAGCGGATGTTCCGCATCCCCAATCACAGCGATAAACTCGCCTTTGTCGGGAGAAGTTACCCCCGATGCTTCTAGAAAAGGTTGCGCTGTCAATCCTTCGGGATATTGCTGGCATCCGGGCGTGCGGCAGGCATAACCTACCATATCTAGGACGATCGCTCCCTGCAAATTTTTTAACCGCGCGTCGCTACCTGTAAATGCTAAACTGCCTAAAAGTCCCATTTCTTCCCTATCGAAAAAAGCTACTTGCAATGTCCGAGGCGTGGGACGAGAACCCAGCAATCTTGCTACTTCTAAAACTACTGCAACTCCCGTCGCATTGTCGTCAGCGCCTGGGGAGTTTGGTACAGTATCGTAGTGTGCTGCCACTAAAATTGCACCCGCGTTTGAGTCAGTGCCTTTTCTCTCAGCGAAGACGTTGATTCCGCGATCGAACGGCTGCAAATCTGCGGAAAATCCTAATGTTTGCAATTGCTGGGAAATGTAGTCTCTAGTAAAAGAGCGAGCTCGTTCTCCCTCGCGTTCTCCTGCTAAAGTCTCGACGTGTTTCCACAACCGGGACTGGTCAATTTGAGGCAGAGAAAAAGCATTTTTTTCAGCAGGAAGCGGTAAGGGAGACGGGTTTTGGGAAGTGTGGATATTGCGATCGATCCCTAATTCGGGTACACCCGAAAACCGCTGCCACGAGTCAGAACGCCAACCCACAGCCGTCACCGCAACCAGAATAAATAGCGCTATCCAAATCAATTGTTTCATTAGTAAGTCTATTTGAGATTTTAGACACAGCTTACGCACTTCTCGCTCTCATCAACCGGGTGTTTTAGCGGAAGCGAGGGCTGCAACAAAGTCTTTTCGTAAAACCCGGTTGATGCGTCCAGAACAGTTATATTTTAGATTTTAGATTGACACCAGAGTTAAAAATAAACCTGTTTCAAAAAAAGAAACTAAAAAATCTTAAAATTAGCTGCGCCAGAGGCAGCTTTGTATTTTTTATCTAAAAAAGCAGGAAAATGCGTTGCAATGTTGCCGTCGAATCTGTCTTGCTTATTAGATGGTTCGACGGCGACATTCAAATCACTAATTTACCTTTAAATTTTACAAGTTTAAACTACTTTTTTTCCCACTCAATCTCCTTATTTTCCAATATCAAGCCGCTGCTGCTTGGAACAGCGTAAGGAATAGTTGTTGCAGAAAATTTGACTATTTGAGTTGGTTGTTGAAACCACTCGGAATAACTCGGATTTAGTTGGTCGTACAGTGCTTTCAAAGCTTGAATTTCTACCTCTAGCTGCGCTGCGACTTGATTGATTCTGCGAGCTTGTGCTTGCAAGCGCTTTTCCCCGGTTTGAACAGTGTTTTCTACTTCTTGCCAGTGCTCTCCGGCCAGTATTTTTTCTAGTTCACCTTGCTTGTAATTGAGTAAAGCCTGTTTTTGTTGCAGTTGCTTTTCAATATTTTTAGTCTCTCGGTCAATTTCCTGGATTTGCTGCAACCACTGCTCCCCAAAAGCAGCAGTTTGCTGGTGGAACTCGGCAATGGCTTCAGGAGTATTATTTTTGGGAAAACTGACTGCCACTCGGCACTCAGAGCGCTGTACGCCAAGTTTTTCCCGCCACTCTTGCAGGGCGGTAACTTCTGCTTGCAGCGCGCGGACTTCTTTTTGGAGTTCTGGGATGGTCTGACTCATGGGTTCAATTAGGGGACCTCTGCATGGATTTTAAGCTAATTGTTTATTTTTCTAACAAATCCCGGTCGCCTGCTTGCGGGAATTATCTAATTTTAGCGCGCTTCCACCCAGTGTCTAGGCAGAATGGCGGATAATTTGTGGCACAATGGCTGATGACACATTTTAAATTAAGATTAAAATTGTAATTAGTTATAAAGCTCAGTTATTAGCTTGGTAAAATTTAATTTACAAATCCACATAAATTAATGGTGGCTGGGTTGGCCCAGGGTAGAAAAAGTTCGGCTAATTTTTTTTAGATTTATGGCGCATAAAAAGATTTATTTGAAATTATTAGGAGCTGGAGCAAATGAAAAGAATTTTTCAATTAATTGTGGGATCTTTCGCGGTTGCTCTTTTTGGTGTGGAATGTTGGATTAATCCAAAAATATTACCGACAAGTCTAGGAGATGAAGCTGGCACTCGCCCTGTAGAAGGGATTTTGGTTCGGTCTCAGAAACATAGCTATTTGCGATCGGCAGCCCGCCCCCTTACTTCTGCAAGCGCCCCATTATTTTTGGATAACTTATCCCAAATTGAGCCAGTAAAATTACCGAATTACAATTATATAGAATCTCAGGAAACTCCTAGAAAAGAAGCTACTATTAGATTAAAAACAATCGCTTATTACCTGATTTTTATTTGTGTACTAATCTCATTATTAATCAGGTGTAAAACAGTAAATAGCTTATCCAAGACGATCAGGTTAATCAAGCCGAAGTCTGAAACCGAGAATGACAAGCTACCAAAAGGAGAAAAAGTGTTGTATCCAAAAAAAGAACAGGATATCTGGCATACTATTGCCCAAATGACCCAAGATTTGCAGCAAACTGCCGAATATGCCCTGGATATTTGCGAGGAAATGAACGTCTCGATAATTGCGACCACCCCCGGCGGTCATATCCTGTCGTTAAACCAAGCTACCTGTCAACTTTTGGGATACTCTAAAAAAGAGTTGTTAGGCAAACCAATAGCCGGACTTTTTAAGAAAAGTGAATCACCAGCCCCGGAGTTAGATTTAGGAAGTTTAACAGCCGAAGGTTCTGTCCACAACGTGGAAAAAGTCTACCTTTCTAAACAGCGAAAAAAAATAATTATACTGCTTTCTATTTCAATTATTCGCGACAGTCAAGGCAAGGTCAGCGGCAAGTTATATATAGCACAAGATATTACTGATAGCAAGAGGGCTGAAAGAAATTTGCGGCGCAGTGAAAAAAAGTTTCGCCAACTGATAGAAACTGTGAATGCTGTTGCATTTATCTATCACCGCAGACAGTTCCGCTATGTCAATGCTCGGACAGAAGCTCTGACAGGATATACTCGCGAAGAATTACTAGCATTGGATTTATACGACTTAATTCATCGAGATTTTCTAGAAATAGTTAAAAATTGGGGTAAATTCAGCCACGCGCGCTCAATTCCAGGCTCAAAATATGAATTAATAATTCTCACGAAAACCGGAGAAATGCGCTGGATTGAAGCAACTGTAGATATTATCAAATTTGAAAAAAAAGCCTCCATATTAATCACAGCGTTCGACATCAGCGATCGCAAATTAGCAGAGTTAGAACTAGAAACATCTCTTTCGTTGCTTCAAGCAACCATTGAATCTACGGCTGACGGTATTCTGGCGGTTGACAGTGAAGGAAAAGTTGTTAGCTTTAACCGTAAATTTGCCGAAATGTGGCAGTTGCCGGATTTGCTGGTGAATTCTAGAGATAATAACCAAATTTTGGGTTTTGAAATCAACCAGTTAAAATACCCGGAAATATTTCTCAACCGTGCTAAAGAATTGTCCGATCGCCCTGCAGCAGAAAGTTACGATCTCATCGAGTTGACAGATGGCAGAATCTTCGAGCGCTACTCGTTGCCCCAGCGCACGGGAGGCAAAATTACTGGTCGAGTATTCAGCTTTAGGGATGTAACGGAACGGGTGCAATCCGAAGAAAAACTCCGCAAAAGTGAAGAACGTTTTCACCTGCTGACGCGGGCGACAAATGACGCCGTATGGGATTTTGATTTGTTAAAAAATGAGTATTGGTTGAGCGCAGAATTTGAAAAAGTTTTTGGATACAAACTCAACGAAACTCAGACTATAGAGTTAGAATCATGGTGGCTAAATATTCATCCCGAAGAACGGGAAAGAGTGATGTTAAGCTTCAACCAAACAATGAACTCAGACGCTCAATGTTGGTCGGAAGAATACAGCTTTCACCGTGCAGACGGGGGATATGTTTTTGTGCTCGATCGCGGCTATATCATCCGCAATGAAAGTGGCAAAGCTGTAAGGGCGATCGGCACGATGATGGATATCACTCAGCGCAAGCAAGCTGAAGAAATTATTCGCTATCAAGCTGTTTATGACCAACTCACCGGTTTACCGAACCGGATACTTTTTAACGAGCGGCTGCTGGCGTCCTTAAAACAAGCTAAACAAACAAAAAAAATGCTGGCTGTGATGTTTTTAGACTTGGACAGGTTCAAAAAGATTAACGATACATTAGGTCACGCTGCGGGCGATCGCCTGTTAGAAGGTTTTGCCGGACGCATCAGCGACACTTTGCGATCGACTGACACGGTTGCCCGCTGGGGAGGCGACGAATTTACCATACTGCTTCCCGACATCAATTGCTTAGAAGATGCAGTTAAAACAGCTCAAAGAATACTCAACAATTTAAAGCCAGCATTTAAACTAGAAGGACAACCGTTTCATGTCAGCAGCAGCATCGGCATTGCCCTTTATCCCGATGATGGTGAAGATGCCGAAACATTAGTCAAAAATGCCGATGCTGCCTTGTACTACGCTAAAGAAATGGGAAGAAATAACTATCAGTTATATACTTCAACACTTAATCCCCACGGCAGCCATTTACTAACTATAGAACACAGACTGCACGAGGCTTTAGAACAGGGAGAATTTGAGGTTTTCTACCAGCCCAAAGTCAACATCACTACTTGGCAAATTCAGGGCATGGAAGCTCTGCTACGCTGGCAACATCCACAATTAGGTTTAGTTACTCCCGCTACATTTATTCCGATCGCCGAAGAGAACGGACTCATTGTACCTATTGGGGAATGGGTGCTGCAAACAGCCTGCACTCAAAATAAGGCTTGGCAGGATGCTTTGCAGCCAGATTTGCGGGTAGCAGTCAACGTTTCGGCTCGGCAGTTCCAGCAATTTAATTTATTAGAAATGGTAGCGAAATGTTTGGAAAAAAGCGGTTTAGCACCCCAGTATTTAGAGTTAGAAATTACCGAGACTACAGCCATGCAAGATGTGGATTATACCACAAAAGTTCTCAGGGAGTTGCAGAATATGGGAGTGCAAATTGCGCTGGACGATTTCGGCACGGGTTATTGTTCTCTAAATTATCTCAAAAAGTTTCCCCTGAATATCCTAAAAATAGATAAATCCTTTGTCAGCGGATTGACGACTGATCCCTGCGAACGGGCGATCGCCAAGGCTGTAGCGACGCTGGGGCGAGATTTGAACTTGAGCGTGGTAGCCGAAGGAGTAGAAACTAAAGAGCAGTTGGAGTGTTTGCGCGAACTCCACTGTCAAGAAATTCAGGGTTATTATTTCAGCCCTGCACTATCCGCTGGCGATGCTAGCAAACTATTGGTAAATTCTCAGTTGCGACAAGTGCAAATTGCTTAATTGGGTCGCGACTTACTACTGCGTGAGGTTGTAACGCTGCGTGCAAGTCCTGCGAACGTTACACGTAAAAAGTCGTGCGACCACCGCCGAAACCCGCATACGTCCCGCCGCAGCACCCCTCGCACGAGCAGCCACTGTAGGAAAACTCGTTGCCACACTCAAGACAGATCGCCGTCCAGTCGTGATGGTCTGGTGGCAAGGCATTCTTGCGACAGTTATCGCAGCCGAAAACGGCCAGTTCGCTCACATCGAACGACCTGCGCTTCCGTTTCGTCTGGATGGCATCGTGCATAAACTGGTTAAAACTTAAAATAGTGTGCAGAATAACGGACTTGTACCTAAAGACAGAGGAAAATATCGCTACCCCAACATAAAGGCTTTGTCTATGCAGCCAATTCGCACATTTAACGTTTCCCCGTCGCTACCGACAATTCTCGAACCCCTACGCAGGCTTGCCTACAACTTGCACTGGGACTGGAACGTCGATACCAAAGACCTCTTCCGCCGCCTCGATCGAGACCTGTGGGACTCCAGCAACCAAAACCCGGTGCTGATGCTCGGAACCATATCTCAAGAGCGACTGCAAGAAATGGCAGAAGACGAAGGCTTCATTGCCCAAATGAACCGAGCAGCCCAGCAGTTAGACGATTATCTCAAAAACCGTGCCTGGTACCGCAAACAGCGCGGCACCGAGCAGCAAGAATGCTACGCTTACTTTTCGATGGAATTCGGCTTAGTTAAAGCCCTACCGATCTATTCCGGCGGTTTGGGTGTGCTCGCAGGCGACCACCTCAAATCAGCTAGCGATTTGGGCTTGCCCTTAGTCGGTGTCGGCCTGCTTTACCAAGAAGGCTATTTTTCGCAGTATCTCAACGCCGACGGCTGGCAGCAAGAACGCTATCCGCTCAACGATTTCTACAATATGCCGCTGCACCCAGAACGCAATCCCGACGGTTCGGAATTGCGGATTGAGGTAGACTATCCCGGCCGCAAGGTGTACGCCCGGATTTGGCGGGTACAAGTGGGAACGGTTCCTTTGTACCTAATGGATACAAATATTGAACCTAATAGTCGCTACGACCAAGATATTACCGACCAACTGTATGGCGGTGATAAAACTCTGCGGATGCACCAAGAAATCATGCTGGGCATCGGCGGCGTGAAAATGCTCAAGGCATTGGGGCTGACAGTTACGGCTTATCACATGAATGAAGGCCACGCGGCTTTCATGGCTTTGGAACGCATTCGGATGCTGATGGAGGAATATCACCTGAGTTTCGTAGAAGCGGAACAGGTGGTGGTTTCGAGCAGTATGTTTACGACTCACACGCCGGTACCTGCTGGGTTTGACTTGTTCGAGCCGGATATGGTGATGCACTATCTCGGTCAGTATCCCAAGATGTTTGGCTTGTCGCAAGATGAGTTTTTAGGATTGGGCCGGGAGAATACTGGCGATTTGTCCGCACCTCTGAATATGGCAATTTTGGCAATTAAAATGTCGAGTTTTGTCAACGGGGTGGCGGCTTTGCACGGTGTGGTGTCGCGCCCGATGTTTCAGGGTTTGTGGCCGGGTTTGCCCCAGGAAGAAGTACCGATTACTTCGATTACCAACGGGGTTCACGCTCGCAGTTGTGTGGCGAAGTCTACTCAGGAGTTGTACGATCGATACCTTGGCCCGGACTGGGAAATGACCGGTAAGGACGATCGTCTCTGGGACAGGCTTTCGTCGATTCCTGATGAGGAACTATGGCGCAATCACGAACGCTGTCGATCGGAGTTGGTGGTGTTCGCGCGGGAGTGGCTGCAAAAGACTTTGCGTGAGCGCGGTGCGGCCCAAACGGAAATCGAACACGCGCGGGAAGCTCTCAATCCCAAGGTGCTGACGATCGGGTTTGCCCGCCGCTTTGCTACTTACAAGCGGGCGACGCTGTTTTTGCGCGATGTCGATCGAATCATGCGGATCATGCGGGATCAAAATCGCCCGGTGCAGTTTGTGATTGCTGGGAAGGCTCACCCGATGGATATTCCGGGTAAGGAATTGATTCGGGATATCGTTCACTTCATCCGCGAGCACGAGACGATGAGCTCGATGGTGTTTTTACCGAACTACGACATTAACGTTGCTCGGATGATGGTGTCTGGCTGCGATGTGTGGCTGAATACTCCACGCCGCCCGCGTGAGGCTTCGGGTACTTCCGGGATGAAAGCTTCGATGAATGGTTTGCCGAATCTGAGCATTCTAGACGGATGGTGGGATGAGGCTGATTATGTTCGTACCGGTTGGCCGATCGGACATGGGGAATTTTACGAAGATACTAAGTATCAGGATGATGTCGAGGCGAATGCTTTGTACGACTTGATGGAAAAGGAAGTTGTACCGCTGTTTTACAACCGGGATGCTGATGGCATTCCCCGCGGTTGGACGGAGAAAATGAAGGATTCGATTCGCTTGAATTGTCCTTTGTTCAATACTGCTCGGATGGTGAAAGATTACGCGCGGCGGGCATATTTCCCGGTGAGCGATCGCTACCACACTATGACTTCGGATAATTGCGCTCCGGCCAAGGAGTTGTCTCACTGGAAGAAGCACGTTCTCGCGAAATGGCACGATATTAAGATTGAGGCTGTTGATATTTCGCAGGATAAAGAAGTTAAGGTCAATCAGTCGATATCTGTTAAATCTCGGATTAATCTGATGGGATTGACGCCTGCAGACGTGCAAGTTGAACTTTATCAAGGCTCGGTTGATGCTAACGGCGATATCATTGGTGGCGTGCCGGTGGTGATGGAGTATTTGGGAGAAGATTCTCACAATGCTAGCCTTTATACGGCTGACATTACTTATACTTCTAGCGGTTTGCAAGGTTTGTCGTTGCGTGTTTTGCCCAAGCACGATAATCTCAGCAGTCCTTATGAAGCTGGTGTGATTCTCTGGGCACATTAGTCAGCAGTCAGCAGTCAGTAGTCAGTAGTCAGGAGAATAAAGGAAGATTTTCCTAATTCTCCCTCTCTCCGACTCTCCCACTGTTGTTATCGAAGTTGGGGAATGACTATTTAGCCGATTGTGCAATGATCGCCCAATACCACATTCCGCTCTATTCCCCACTACCACCGGTGACCGCATATATAAGCGTATAGCAAGGCATCTGGCTGTTCTTCTAAGGCTTTGAGGGGGGCAAAGCTGGTGGGGATTTCGGGGATGTTTGAACCACCGATGAACGCTAATTCTTATGCAGGATGTTTGCGAAATTCAGAGTTGGTTCGAGGATTGATCAATATCTACAATATACTGGCAGAAGTTCATCAGTTAGAGTTGACATTCTGCCAGTTTTCCATTTTTGTGGCGTTGCTGAATACAGGTATCAATTCCCGATTTCGGAGTTTTTATAAGCCAAGTCGGGTGAGTTTTGTAAATTCCGATAAAAGTTGATTCATACCGTGACTCAGCAAAACCCAGAATATCTATCCATTCGTAACAAGTTAAGCTTGGATGGCAGTTGTCAAGGGGATTTGAGAAGATGCTTCAAAGAAAAAGTAGTCAGAC